>JAFAWL010000450.1 GCA_019241805.1 Actinomycetota bacterium | reverse complement strand
TTCCCCATCCCGGGTTAGGCTGGGCCGGTGCGGACCTTCGCTGACCTCACGACGATGCGGGTCGGCGGTCCCGTTGGACGGTTCGTCGCGGCCGGCTCGGAGGACGAACTGCTCGATGTGATCCGCGGCGCCGACAGTTCGGGTGAGCCCGTACTCGTGTTCGGCGGTGGCTCGAACCTCGTCGTCGGCGACCGCGGCTGGGACGGCGTCGCAGTCAAGATCACCACACTCGGCGCCCAAATCGATGACACGCTCGTGCGTGCGGCGGCCGGCGTCGAGTGGGACTTCCTGGTCTCAGCGACCGTGGACGCGGGCTTGGCCGGGCTTGAGCCGCTGTCCGGGATCCCGGGTTCGGTCGGTGGCACCCCGGTGCAGAATGTCGGTGCGTTCGGCACGCTGACGTCCGATGTGCTCGACTCGGTGCGGGTCTACGACCGGGCGACGGGCGCAGTGGAATCCTGGGGGCCGGAACGGTGCGGCTTCGGCAGCCATCGCCAGTCGACGTTCAAACACACTGATCGTTACGTGGTCCTGGAAGTCTCCTACCGGCTTCGCCGTTCACAGCAGTCGGTTCCGCTGAAATTCGACCGGCTGGTCGCGGCCCTGGGGATTGACGCGGGCGCGACGGCGGACATCAGGGAAGTGCGCGCGGCCGTTCTACGGTTACGTCGTGAGAAGGGGTCTATCTACGACCCGGCCGATACGGATACGTGGGGCGTGGGCTCCTTCTTCATCAACCCGGTGCTCGAGACCGTGCCCGAGGCCGCCGCCGCCAGCCCCACCTACCCGGATCCGCTCGGCACCAAGCTGCCGGCCGGCTGGCTGATCGACAAGGCCGGCTTTCCCCCTGGGTACGGAGCCGAATGGGGCCGCGGAACGGTCGCACTGTCGAGCAAGCACGCACTGGCCGTCTGCAACCGCGGTAACGCGACAACAACCGATGTGATGAGTTTCGCCTCGCACATCCGCGCCGGCGTCCAGGAGCGCTTCGACATCCGGCTGCGTCCCGAGTGTCATCTCGTCAACTGCTCCCTCGACGAGCCCGTCGAGCGAGCCTTCGCGCGCTAGCCCGGAGATCCGCCAAGCGCAGTCCGGGCCCGGTTTCTGGAACGAGTGCTGGACCTGTGTCGATTTCAGCGGCCATCATTCGTCGGGAGGCTGTACCCGCGCGGGGCGTCGTGCGCCGCGACCCGATCCAATCCGACGCGATCCGATCCGACCCGATCCGAGGAGACGACGATGGCCGACATTTGGCCGGTGATCCACGCAGAACGTAACGCTCTGGCCGACGACCTCGCCGGGTTGAGTCCGCAACAATGGCAGACGCCATCCGATTGCGCGCAGTGGAGCGTGCACGATGTACTCGCGCATCTGCTGTCGTTGAGCAAGATGACGCCGGGGCGCTTCATATCCCGACTGGCCGGATCCGGCTTCAACTTCAATCGGTACACCGCGGCCCAGGTCGCAATCGAGGGGCGAAGCGGACCCGAAGCGACCCTGCGCGAATTCCGCCGCGCGTCCGCCGGGATCAGCGCTCCTCCGGGACCGAAAGCGACGTGGCTCGGCGAAACACTGGTTCACGCCGAGGACATCCGGCGCCCGCTCGGCATCGCGCACACGTACCCGATGCCGTTCGTAGAGCAGGCGATCAGGTTCTATGCGGGAAGCAACGCGATCATCAAAGGTCGCGATCGAGTCGCCGGTGTGACATTGGCCGCCACGGACAGCGACTTCTTACACGGCTCGGGGCCTCGCGCCCAAGGTCCGGCGGTTGCCCTCATGCTCGCCGCGACCGGCCGGCGACGCGGCTTGCAGGAGCTGACCGGACCTGGGGCCGACGTGCTGGCGGCTCGGTTTCAGCCGGCCTGAGTTCGACCAGGCGAACGGGTCGGTATTGACTCGAGCACGGCCACGACCTGTCGGTCGGACAGCTGCTCGAAATGTGCGTACGCCTGGCTGACGGCGACGAAATCGTCGGAGGCGTCCACGCACAGGACGTCGTCGGCCAAGGCCGCCAGTTGTCGCAGCACGGATCGCGGCGCGACCGGCACGGCGATACCGACCCGCCGCGCGCCACGTGCCCGCGCGCAGTCCACCGCAACCCGAACCGTGGCCCCCGTCGCGACGCCGTCATCGACGATCAGGACCACCCGACCGGTCAACTCGGGCGCGACGCGACCGGCTCGAAATGTCCTCACGGCCCGGGCCAGTTCCGTCTCGGCCCGTCGGATCGCCTCGGTCAAACACTCGGCCCGCACGCCGGCGCGCCGAATCGTAACCTCGTCGAGGATGGGCGGGCGCCCCTCGGCCAACGCGCCCATCGCGTACTCCGGTCGGCCGGGCAGGCCGATCTTTCGCACGATCATGGTGTCAAGCGGAGCCCTTAGAGCACGGGCGATCTCGGCCGCTACGGGAACGCCACCCCGGGGCAGGGCGAGCACGACGAGGTCCTCGTCCGCTCGGACGACAGCCCGGACCGCGGTCGCCAGGGCTCGGCCGGCTTCGGTTCGATCGAAAAAGGTCATCGGCCTTCACGCGTCCGGGAGATCAATCCAGCGTGCTCACTACGTCCTGGCACGTCAACGTATAGCCCAGCGGCGGGGCGGCGGCCACCGCCCGGCCCCACGTGACTTATCGTCGCCCTGGCGGATCGACCGGACCCAGGTCTATTGGGCCTGACCGCTCCATTGATCAAACTGATGTGCGGTTGATCATTCGGATCGGTGGAACCCGGCAACCGACGATCCGGATGCCAACCTCGTCCATCCAGCAATGCCGCTCACTGCGCGACGTTGCCGACCCATGAGCTCGTCGTCGGTGAGGCTCCCCCCGCACCTCACCGACGACGGGCCACGGCCGCACTGTTATCGGCGCAGCCTCCAGGCACGGTCATGAAGGGACCTGTCGGCCGTCGGGCCGCAACCGACGTCTAGGACATGGTCGTCCGTTTTGACGCCGGCGAAGTCCACCAGCAAGGGGGCGAGACTCGGCGCGTATCGGCCCATGAACCGGTCGTAGTTTCCGCCGGGGCAGCGAAAGTCATGAACAAGCCAACCGCTGGCACTGGCCGTCGGTCAATTCGAACTAGGCGCTGCGATCACCCTGGCGTGCGCGCGGATGCGACGATGCCGTCATGCACCGCTTCTCCATGGTCGATGTGTTCGCTGATGAACTGACCCTCGGCAACCCGGTCGCCGTTGTGCACGAGGCCGATGACCTAACGATCGATCAGATGGCGGCAGTCGCCCGGTGGACGAATCTGTCAGAGACGACCTTCCTGCTTCGTCCGCAGACCGCCGGAGCGGACTATCGCCTGCGGATCTTCACCACCGCTCGTGAGCTGCCGTTCGCAGGGCACCCGACGTTGGGCAGTGCCGCAGCGTGGCTGGCCGGTGGCGCGCCGACGGATGACACGATCGTGCAGGAGTGCGGCGCGGGCCTTGTCCGGATCAGCCGCCGCGAAGGACGGCTGGCCTTCGCGGCGCCGCCCTTGGTCCGTTCTGGTCCGGTCGATTCGGCTGAGATCAGCAAGACGGCCCACGCGCTCGGGTTGCCGCCCGAAGAGATCATCGACGCCCGTTGGGTCGACAACGGACCGGGGTGGCACGCCGTACTCCTCGACGACGCGGCCTCCGTTCTCGCGGTCCGGCCGCGATGGGACGCGTTCGATGATCTGAAGGTCGGCGTCGTCGGCCCATATCCCGAAGGCGAGGATGCCGATTTCGAAATCCGGGCCTTTGTCCCGTCGCTCGGCGTCGGTGAGGACCCGGTGACCGGAAGCCTCAACGCCGGCGTTGCCCAATGGTTGATCGACAGCGGACGCGCGCCGCAACGCTACGTAGCCTCGCAAGGCACGGTTGTCGGCCGGCGTGGTCGCGTCTACGTCGAACACGACGGCACGGACATCTGGGTCGGCGGCCACACGGTGATCGGCGTCAAGGGCACATTTGCCCTCTGACCCGTACATCAGGTCTATGCGTCAGAAGGCCCGTTTCAGGGGCAGGATGCTGACCATGGCCAACGAGACGACTTCTGAGACACTGGCGGCGCTCAGCATCGAACAAAAAGCGGCCCTCTGCATCGGTTCGGATTTCTGGCACACGACCGCGGTGCCGGAGCACAACATCGAGGCGCTGCTCGTCACCGACGGTCCGCACGGCCTGCGCCGACAACCCGACGACGGGGATCATGTAGGCATCGGCGGCAGCCTGCCGGCGACCTGCTTCCCGACCGCCTCGGCGCTGGGTAGTAGTTGGGATCCCGCGCTGGTGCGCGAGGTCGGTCAGGCGATCGGCGTCGAGGCCCGCGCGCAGGGCGTGGCCGTCGTTCTCGGGCCAGGCGTGAACATCAAGAGATCGCCATTGTGCGGGCGGAACTTCGAGTACGTATCCGAGGATCCCCACGTTGCCGGCCGGATCGGCGCGGCCCTGGTCGAGGGGATCCAATCGCAGCAGGTCGGCGGCTCGGTAAAGCACTTCGCCGCCAATAACCAGGAGACCGACCGGATCCGCGTGAGCGCGGAGGTCGACGAACGCACCTTGCGCGAGATCTATCTGCCGGCCTTTGAGTACATCATCACCACAGCGCGACCGTGGACCGTTATGTGCTCGTACAACAAGCTCAACGGCACCTACGCGTCGCAGCACCGATGGCTGCTGACCGACGTGCTGCGCGACGAGTGGGGCTTCGACGGCGTCGTCGTCTCGGACTGGGGTGCCGTCCACGATCGGGTTGGGGCACTGGCCGCCGGACTCGACCTGGAGATGCCGCCGAATCTCGGCGTGAGCGACCGCGCGGTGGTCGAGGCCGTGCGCTCCGGTCAGCTCGACATCGCCGCCCTCGATCGGACGAGCGCACGAATGCTCGCACTGCTCGAGCGCAGCCGCCAGCGGCAGCCGGCCGAATCAGACGCCGCCGCACATCACGCGCTCGCCCGCCGAGCAGCCGCGGAAAGCATCGTGCTGCTGAAGAATGAGGGGGTCCTCCCGCTGGTCGACGACGCCGAATTGCGGGTTCTTCTCGTCGGTGAATTCGCCCGGACCATGCGTTTCCAGGGCGCCGGCAGCTCCCAGGTCAATCCGACGCGGATCGACGTGCTGCTCGACGAATTGGCGTCCCTACTTCCCTCGTCGCGAATCACGTTCGCCCCCGATGCCGATGCCGCCGAATCCGCTCTCCACGCCGATGTCGTCGTTGCCTGCATCGGACTGTCGCCGGAGGACGAATCCGAGGGATATGACCGTACCCATATCGACCTGCCCGTCGCCCAGGTAGAGCTCGTCCACGCGCTGGCCGCAACTGGCCGACCGGTCGTCGTCGCACTGATCAACGGGTCGGCAGTACGCGTGTCCGACTGGGCCGACGAGGTCGACGCGATTGTCGAGTGTTGGCTGGCCGGTCAAGCCACCGCAGGCGCGCTCGCCGACATACTAAGCGGTCAGATCAACCCCTCGGGCAAGCTGACCGAAACCATCCCCCGGCGATTGGCTGACAACTCGGCGTACCTCAACTTCCCGGGCGAGCAGGGCCATGTGCGCTACGGCGAAGGGGTCTTCGTGGGCTACCGCGGTTACGACGCGCAGCAGGTCGACGTCTCTTACCCGTTCGGCCACGGCCTGTCCTACACGGACTTCGACTACGCCGATCTCTCGGTCGATCTTGCCGGATCTGTGACCGACGGTGATCTGCGGATCACAGTTTCCTGCACCGTCACGAACGCCGGTGATCGGATCGGAGCCGAGGTCGTGCAGCTCTACGTCGGGGATCCGGTGGCTTCCGTCGCGCGACCGCCGCGTGAGCTGCGAGCCTTCCGCAAGCTCCAGGTCGCGCCCGGGCGCGCCGAGCGCGTCGAATTCCGGCTCGTGGAGCGTGACCTGTCGTTCTGGTCGTCGTCGCACGGGCGGTGGCTCGCCGAGCCGGGGCAGTTCGTCATCGAGGTCGGCGCGTCTTCGCGAGACATCCGACTCCGCACGGTAATCGACCTCGACGGCCCTCCGGCCGGCCTGCCCTTGACGGACTCCTCCACCTTGCTGGAGTGGCTCGCCGATCCGGTCGGGCGTGAACGGTTGCACGCCGCCGTCGGCGTGGACGCGAACGGTCGGCCCAACGGCATCCTCGGGCAGCCGGCGATGGCGGCCATGATCGGTAACTTCCCGTTGCCATCGCTGGTCGTCTTTCCCGGCCTCGGCATCACGCACGACGTTGTCGAGTCGCTGCTGCCAAGACAATGACCGATCGTCTGGTCGTCGCCGGCGACGGCGTCGAGCTAGCTGTGTTCGAGGCCGGTGTCGATCACGATTCGGACGGCGCCACACCGATCGTGCTGCTCGTTCACGGCTATCCCGACGACCACCACGTGTGGGACGGCCTGGCTGCGTCATTGAGCACCCGTGATCGGGTCGTGCGCTACGACGTCCGCGGCGCCGGTCGCTCCGGGCGAGCGGCTGAACTCGACGGCTATAGGATCGATCAACTCGTCGACGATGTCTTCCGAGTCATCGGCGCGATCGCCACGCCGGTCCGACCGGTGCACGTGGTTGCGCACGATTGGGGCTCCATCCAGTGCTGGCGAGCCGCGAGCGACCCCCGCGCGAACACGACAATCGCCAGCTATACCTCCATTTCCGGGCCGGACCTGGCCTACGCCGGCCACTGGTTGCGGACCGGGCTGCGCACCCCGGGCCGCCGCCGGTCGGCGGTGCACCAGGCTGTCCGGTCCAGCTATATCGGATTGTTTTTGCTGCCGGCACTGCCTGAATGGTTGTGGCGGCACGGAGTCTTCACCAGCGTGCTGAACGGCCACGCTTTCCGCCGGTCATCCGCGCCCAAAGATCGGCGTCGCGAGACCGACGCCGTCAACGGTCTGAGTCTGTATCGGGCCAACTTCGGTCGGCGGGCTGTACGTCTGCGGCCGCGAGCGACGGCGGTGCCGTGTTTGGTCATCGCGCCGAGCGGCGATCGATTCGTCGGAGCCGACTTACAACAGGGCGCCCCCGCTGCGTTCGCCGCCGATCTGAGGACCGCCACCGTCTCGGGCGGGCATTGGGTCGTGCGGGATCACCCGGATCGAATTATCGCGCTGATCCAAGGCTTCGTCGACGACCACCAGCCGGACCGAAACAGCTAGGCCGTGGCTTGCTCCAAGGCGACGAGTTCCGTATCTAGGTGGGCCAGCAGTCGTTGCAGGTGCGGCACGGTCCGCCGGCACCCGGTCAGACCGAACGCCATCGTTCCCGCGTAACTAGTGACCGTTATGTTCAACGCCTGCCCGTCGACCGGGATCGACAGCGGATACAGGCCCTCCATTCGGGCGCCGTTCCAATAGAGCGGGCGCGGCGACCCCGGGATGTTCGAGATGATCAGATTGAACGGCGGCCGTCCGACATTCGGCAGGCCGAGCATGGGTAGCAGCAAGGGGCTCATACCCAATGCGGTCACCGCCTGGATCTGCAGTTGCGACATGCCGGTCAGGGAACGCTTCCCGCTGAGCATCGATTCAGTGATCAGACGCAGCCGATCGGCCGGGTCGTCCAGAGTCGTGCCGAGATCGCACATGACGGCGCCGACCGCGTTCGACGCGGACTCGCGCAGGCCGTGTAACGACACCGGCACCATTGCTATCAGCGACGAGTCGGGAAGCGCGTGCAAATCGCGCAGGTACGCGCGCAGCGCGCCGGCGCACATTGCCAGGACGACATCGTTCACGGTCGCATTCGCGACGCGCCCGATCCGGCGAAGCCGGTCCAACGGCCATGATTGGGCCGCGAAGCGGCGCGCCCCGGTGATCGGGACGTTGAAGATCGAGCGGGGGGCACTGAAAGAGATCGATGCGCTCTCGCCGCGCCTCCCACGGCCGATCGTCCGGGCGAACGCCGTCGGCAGGCCGATCAGATCGGCCAGGCCGTCGAGTCCCATCCGCCACAGGTCGGAGTCGGCATCACCCTCGGCGGCGACGTCGACCGGGGGCTCGTCCACGCTCTGCGCCCACGGCGGCGGTAGACCTCGCGCATGTGGATCGCTCGACAGGCTGCGCTGCAGAATTCGCTGGGCCGTTATCCCGTCGACCATCGAGTGATGCACCTTGAAGTAGGTCGCATAACGCCCGTCGGCCAATCCCTCGATCAGATGGGCCTCCCAGAGCGGGCGATGCCGGTCGAGCAATGTCGAGTGCAGCCGTGAACAGAGGGCGAGAAGTTCTAGTACCCGCCCCGGGTGAGGCAGGGCGTTTCGTCGAACGTGGTGCTCGATGTCGAACTCGTCATCGAGGTCCCAGCTCCACTGACCGAAGCTGCTGAGCGAGCGGCGGGGGCGCCGCCGGAACCGATAGGAGGCCGGTGTTTCGGCGATGGCCTCATCGAACTGGGTTCGCAGGTCACGGGCGCTCGCGCCGTCAGGGGGTCGGAACAGTTGCAGGCCGCCGACGTGCATCGGGTGTTCGCGGGACTCGGTGTAGAGGAACACCGAATCCGCGGGCGACATCGGCACGAGCATCCCGCGATCCTCTCGCTCCGGCACTGCTCCTTACCAGCTGACCTCAGCGCAGATCTGCGCCCGCCGCCTTGACCGTTGGCTCGGGTGTACTGTGCACGGGCCCGTGCGAGTCGATGCAGTGCCGGTCGACGATGTCGGCCGGCCCGTCGGAATGATCCAGCTGCAACGTGGCGTGTTCGAGGTGGTGGCGCTGCGCGAGCAGTGTGCGCAGCTCGGCCCCGACCGCGTGGCAATCGAAGTTGGGTCGCACCAGGACATGGGCCGATACCGCCGCGTCGAGCGCACCGATCTGCCAGACGTGCAGGTCGTGCACTTGCGCGACCCCGTCGACCT
>JAFAWL010000359.1 GCA_019241805.1 Actinomycetota bacterium | reverse complement strand
ACGCGCTTCCCGGAACGGTGAGTGCGCGGTTCGGGGAAGCGGTGAGTACGCGCTTACGTCAGGGTGCTGCAACGACTCGGCACGGGCCGATCGCGTCGGTGACGGCTAGGCTCCTTTTATTGGCCTGTCCCCCAATGAAGGCTGAGTGACCCGCATGGTCCGGTTCTTTCTGGACGCCCATCGCGACCGCGCCCAGCGCGAGCACGCTCAGAGCGACCGCGCCCAACTGATGCGGACGCATGTCGCGATCCGGGCGTTCAGCCGTATGGAGATCGCCGCATGAGTCCATTCAGGTATGGCCCGTGGCACGGCGGTCCGGATCCGCTGGAGTCGCCGTTCGACATCCGACGCGCGCTCGACGAACTCGGCGACGACGTGCTGTCCGGCACGTCCCCTCGCAATGCGCTCAACCGATTGCTGCGCGCCGGAACCAACGGGCGCAACGGCCTTGACGCGCTGCGCCAGCGGGCAAGACAGCGCGCGCGGCAAATGCGGCGGGAAAACCGATTGGACGGCACGCTCGAGCAGGTCCGCGAGCTGCTCGAAGAAGCCGTGCAAGCCGAACGCAACGCGCTGTTTCCTGATCCGGCGGATTCGGCTCGCCTGGCCGAGGCCGAGCTAGACGCGCTACCCGAAGACACGGCGCGGGCCGTGCGTCAGTTGTCGGATTATCAGTGGCGCTCGGACGAGGCCCGTCAGAAGTACGACCAGATCAAAGATCTGCTTCGTGACGAGGTTCTTGACGCTCAGTTCGCCGGCCTCCGCAACGCGTTGCAGAACGCCGACGCGCAGGACATGCAGCGCATCCGAGACATGATGCACGCGCTGAACGAGATGCTCGACGCCGACGCCCGGGGCGAGCACACGCAGGAGCACTTCGACCAGTTCATGCAGCAGTACGGCGACTTCTTCCCAGAGCAGCCGAGCAACCTCGACGAGTTGATCGACTCTTTGGCGCGCCGTTCCGCCGCGGCGCAACGGCTGATGAATTCGCTCTCGCCCGAACAGCGCGCGGAGCTGGCCTCGCTGATGGATCAAGCGCTCTCCGACGCCGGCTTGGCCGACGAGATGTCCCGGCTGCAACAGGGATTGCGCTCGGCCCGTCCCGATCTGCAATGGGGTGGTCGCGAGAGAATGGACGGCGACCAGTCGCTCGGCTACTCGGACGCCACCGGCGCCCTGGCCGAGCTGGCGGATCTCGATCAGCTCTCCGAGCTGGCCGGCCAGGATTACCCCGGCGCCAGCCTGGACGACATCGATGACGAATTGGTCGAGCGCGCGCTCGGCCGGCGTGCGGTCGACGACCTGGAACAGCTGCGCCGGATCGAGCGCGAACTGCAGCGGCAGGGCTACCTCGAACGGGGCTCCGACGGACTGCAACTCACGCCCCGCGCCATGCGTCGCCTGGGCAGCACGGCGCTTAGACGTGTCTTCGCGACCTTGGAATCGCAAGGGCGAGGCGAGCATGACGTGCGCGACGCCGGTGCCGCCGGCGAAGTCACCGGCGCCAGTCGCGAATGGGAGTTCGGCGACGAGCAGCCCCTGGACGTCGTGCGCACCGTGCGCAACGCCGTTTTGCGCACGCGCGCAACGGACGGACAAATTCAGTTCGCGCCCGAGGACTTCGAGGTCGTCGAGACCGAACGGCGCAGCTCCGCCGCGGTGGCCCTGCTGGTCGACATGTCGTACTCGATGGAGCTTCGCGGCACCTGGGGCGAGGCGAAGACCACTGCTATGGCCCTGCATTCCCTGGTGACCACCAAGTACCCGCAGGACGCCATCGAGATCATCGGGTTCTCCGACTATGCACGCGTCATGACGCCGCGGACTCTGATCAACCACGACTGGGATCGCGTGCAGGGCACGAACCTGCAACACGGGTTGATGTTGGCCCGTCGCCACCTCGACAAGCATCGCGGCTCGGAACCGGTGATCCTGGTGATCACAGATGGTGAGCCGACTGCGCATCTAGCCGCCGACGGGTTCGCCGATTTCGCCTGGCCGCCCACTCGCGAGACGATCGCGGCCACCTTGGCCGAGGTCGAGCGATGCACTCGACGCGGCGCCACCATCAATGTGTTCATGCTGGACGACGAGCCCCGCCTGGTTGCGTTCATGCAAGAGCTGAGCCGCCGAAACGGTGGTCGGTTGTTCTTGCCCAAGGTGGGTGCGCTAGGCGAATTCGTGGTTTCGGACTACCTGCGGACTCGATCCGGCCGGCGCCGGCGCGCCGGGTGATGCCCACCGCGGGCATCGTCGACGGGTACCTCACCCGCGAGCTGCGCCGCTCGGTGCTGCGTCCGCACCTGTCCGCGGCCGATGAGCTGCCCGGTGACGACCTCGCGGGTGCCGTGCACTTCGCGGTGCTCGACCCCGCCGGCAACGTCGCGAGCACCTGCTTCATCTGTCCCGAACCATGGCCGCGAGATCCGGATCGGCGCCCGGGCTGGCATCTACGCCAAATGGCTACTCGGGCGGACGTGCGCGGACAGGGCGCGGGCGCCGCCGTGTTGGAAGCCGTGGTCGGTTACATCGCACCCCGGGGCGGGGGCATCCTCTGGTGTAATGCCCGCGAGTCGGCCTTGGGGTTCTACGCCCGCGCCGGGTTCACCGCTGAGGGCGAGTCGTTTCGGCAGCGGTCGATTCCGCATCGCCGGATGTGGCGGTGGGTTGCGCCGGCGGGGTGAATGGAGCTTGGGCCGTCAGCGGGCGACGCGAACCGAATGATCAGCGAGCGGCGCGACGCACCGAATGATCAGTGAGCGGCGCGACACACCGAATGATCAGCGAGTAACGCCCAACGGAACGACCAGCGAACGACACCCAACGGAACGACCAGCGAGTGACGAGAGCCCGATTGATCATCGGTTGACGGCCCGGCGCAGGGCGTCAAGCACGGCCCGCACAGCCGGCGTCGGCTCGTTCCGCGACCGGCGATAGATCATGCCCAGGCGCCGCGAGCCGATGCCGGGCGGTGCTTGGATCCGTACCCCGGCCGGGGGCGGTGCCGCCGCGAGCGCCATCTCAGGGACGAATGCTGCGGCGATACCGGCACCGACGATTGCCAGGCCCGCAGTGAACTCCAGGCACGAATGGGCCGCAGGAAAGGCGAGTCCGGTTTCGCGCCGCAGCCGACCCAGGGTCTGACCGACGGCGGAACCAGCCGGCCCGTCGACCCATGGACGATCGGCGATGTCGGCCAGCGTGTCGAAGTCCGGCCAGTCGATCGGGACGGCCACCCGGAACGGGTCGTCCATCAGCGGTTCGTAGCGCAGCCCGCGCGGCACGCGGCGCGGGCGATGGGCGTCGTCCTCGACCACCGCGATGTCGATCGCGCCGGACTGCACCTCCTCGGCGGCGCCGGACTCGTCGATCGCCTCGATCCGGGGCCGCAGTCCCGGCCGGCTCTCGGCGAGATCAGCCAGCGCCTCCGCCACGAACGACCGCAACACCGTGAAGAAGGCGGAGATCGTCACAGGCCCGGTCACCTCGACGAGCATTGTCGCCAGCTCGCCGGCGGCGTCGTCGAGCACCTCGTGCATCCGATCGGCGTGGGCGATCAGGCGGCGCCCGGCGACCGTGAACTCGAGCGGCCGCTGACCGCCGCGCCGGGCGCGGTCGATCAACGCCACCCCGGTCTCGCGTTCGAGCAACGCCAGTTGCTGCGACACCGCCGACGGCGACACGCGCAATGCGGTCGCCGCCCCGACGACGCTGCCGTGCACGTCGACTGCGCGCAGCACGAGCAACCGCCGGGGATCGACCTGCATAAAGTACAGCTTCACTCCGTGACGCAGTTAATGCAATTCTCTTTGGGTCGGTCGGCCCCCAGAATGATCTACATGACCGACTATCGCGCCCGCTTCGACGCCGAGGTGACCTTCACCAACGGCGGATCGATGACGGTGTCCGGATTCCTGATCGACGTGCCGTCCGCGACCACGACATCCGACGAGATCGGCCGTCGATTCGTCGAGTCGCTCGGCCTGTTGATGACGGGCGAGGTCCGGGTCTCAGCAGTCGAGATCGTGCGCGAGCCCCACCGCGGCACGCGGGCGGAGCGGAGCGAGGCATCGGCGCCGGACGACCCGTTCGAGATCGTCGACCTGAACCATGTCATCACGGCCGGCATGACGACGTACCCGGGGTTGCCGGCACCGACCATCACGCCGCACCTCACTCGCGAGCAATCGCGTTCGATCTACGCGCCGGGCACTGAGTTCGCGATGGACGTCATTACGTTGATCGGCAACACCGGCACCTACCTCGATTCGCCCTTTCATCGCTACGCCGGTCAGCCTGATCTCGCCGACCTGCGCCTGGCCGGGCTGGTTCGCCTGCCCGCGGTGGTGGTCCGCATAGCCGGCAGCGCCACTCGTGGCGTGGACGACCTGATCCTCTCGGCGATCGGCGACGTCGCCGGTCACGCAGTACTGATTCACTCCGGTGACTCGGAACGTTTCGGTACGCCTGCGTACGCAGAGGATGCCGCATACCTCAGTCGAAGCGGCGCCGAGTGGTTGGTCGCCCGTGGGGCGGCTCTCGTCGGCATCGACTCGGTCAATATCGACGCCGTGCCCGACACCACCCGACCGGCCCACTCGGTGCTGCTCGATGCCGGCATCCCGATCGTCGAGCACATGACCGGATTGGATCGACTGCCGATCCGCGGCGCCCGGTTCTCGGCCGTGCCCCCGCGCGTGCGCGACTTCGGCACCTTTCCTGTTCGCGCGTTCGCCGAGGTACCGCACATATGACGGTGACCGTGGTGGGCTGGCTCGGCGCGGTCGCGTTGCTGGCCGCCTACCTGATGCTGCTACGGGGCCGGGTCGACAGCCGGTCGCCGGCCTACCTGGCGCTCAATCTCGCCGGCTCCGCCGGGCTGGCGCTGAGCACCGCCGCCGCGCACGTCTGGCCGTCGTCGGCCGTGAACATCGTCTGGCTGATGATCGGCATCGGCCCGCTATGGCGGGCCATCAGCGCCGGACCGCTGCGGCGGCCCACCAGGCGTCGGCCCGGTGCGGCGAGCACTTCGCTCAGGTCATCGGCTTCAGCTCAGCGCCTGGGTGAGGTCGGCGAGGATGTCGCTGAGATCTTCGATGCCCACCGAGAGGCGCACCAGGTCGGACGAGACCTCCAATGGTGATCCGGCGACGCTGGCGTGCGTCATGCGGCCCGGATGCTCGATCAACGATTCCACGCCGCCCAGCGACTCGCCCAGCGTGAACAACTGAGCGAGCTCGCAGACTTTGAGGGCCGCCTCGCCACCGCCGCGCAGCGTGAAAGACACCATGCCGCCGAAGGCCCGCATCTGCCGCGCGGCCACGTTATGACCGGGGTGCTCGGGACGGCCCGGGTAGTACACGCGATCGACGGCCGGGTGCTCGACCAGGAACTCGGCCACGGCACTCGCGTTGCTGCAGTGCCGATCCATCCGCACGCCGAGCGTCTTGAGCCCGCGCAACACCAGCCACGCATCGAAGGGTCCCGCGACCGCACCTATCGCGTTCTGGGCGAAGATGATTTCCTGGGCCAGTTCGGCATCGGCGATGACGAGCGCGCCGCCGACGACGTCGGAGTGACCACCCAAGTACTTGGTAGTCGAATGCACCACCACGTCCGCGCCCAATCGCAGCGGCTGTTGCAAGTAC
>JAFAWL010000279.1 GCA_019241805.1 Actinomycetota bacterium | reverse complement strand
TCCGTCAGTCGGCCGCGCAGAACTCGACGCCGCTAATCCGGTCTGTTGCCGGCTCGCTCGGATACCGCACATGCCTTTCCTACGACATCGATTCCCTCGATTGGACGGATCCATCGGCGGCCACGGTGCGAAAAGCGGTCTCCTCGGCTACCGCCGGTTCGATCGTGAGCCTGCACCTCGGTCACCCTGTGACCGTCGAGGCCTTGCCGCAAATCCTTGACGATCTGACCGCTCGCGGGCTCTCGCCGGTTACCGCCTCACGGTTGCTCGCCGCATGACGACATCTCAGAACCGGGCACGAAGAAGGCTGATCGGGAGCGTATTCGCCGTGCTCTGCAGCGTGGTGACCGTTACCGCTTGCTCGCCGGCAGCCCACAAAGGCAGCGATCGTGACCCGATGTCGGGCATGGACATGTCGACCAGCTCGTCGAGGGCGTCGAGCGACGTGCCGCAGCCGCCGCCGTCGGTCGAGCCATCTCCTGAAGCGACCGCATTCGGCCCGCTTCTTCCGGGCATGCCGCCACCGCTGTCAGCCACCGACGTCTACGCCGCCGACAAGCCGGGCATGCTCAGCGAGACGGTGGCCGGTGACCGCGCATTGGTTTACGTCCCCAACGACAACAGCAACAGCGTCACCATCATCGATCAGGCGACGATGACGGTGCTCGGCACCTACCCGGCCGGGCACGAGCCGCAGCACGTCGTGCCGTCCTACGATCTGAAAACGCTTTACGTCGTGGCCGACCAATCACCCGGTGACGGGCTGACGCCGATCGACCCGAAGACCGGGACGGTCGGCAAACTGATCCCGGTCACCGATCCGTACAACCTGTACTTCACCCCGGACGGTGAGTACGCCATCGTGGTCGCCGAGGCGTTCAAACGACTCGACTTCTACGATCCCCACACCTGGAAACTGCACGACTCGCTCCCGGTCCCATCATGTGCGGGAATCGACCACATCGACTTCACCGCTGACGGGCGAACACTGTTGGCCAGCTGCGAATTCGCCAACCGCCTCGCCGTGGTTGACGTTGCCTCCCACACATTGTTGCGAACGATAAACCTGACCCAGGTTGCCGGCGGTATGCCCCAGGACGTCAAGCTGGCTCCAGACGGCTCGGTGTTTTACGTCGCTGACATGAAAGCCAACGGCGTTCACGTCATCGATGGTTCCGCGACCAAGGTGATCGGGTTCATTCCGACCGGCAAAGAAACCCATGGCCTTTATATCGACCGCACGTCCACCCGAATGTTCATCACCAATCGTGGTGAGGGGTCGATCAGCGTGCTTGATCTCGCGACGCGGCGAGTAGCGACCAAGTGGATGATTCCCGGAGGTGGTTCGCCCGACATGGGGAACCTGTCTGCTGACGGGAAGGTCTTCTGGGTGTCGGGGCGCTACAACGCATGCGTCTATGCGATCGACACCACCGACGGTCATTTGATCAAGAAGCTGTCGGTCGGTTCAGGGCCGCACGGGTTGACCGTGTGGCCGCAGCCCGGCCGATACTCCCTCGGCCACACAGGCATTCTCCGTTGACTCGCACGGAGACGCACTGAACTCATCGGTGGGCACGAAGTGTCGCGACTGGGCTGAGCCACGCCGTTCTTGGTTTCCCCTTCTGACTGGCATAGACAGAAAGCGCCGGCCAGGTTGAGCGAGGAGGTCGAGGTGGCAGTCCGCGCGCAGACGTCTCGTCACGGCTGGCGAGTTACCCGACCGGATCGGGGGCCGGTCGGTGCCTGGGGCGGCAACTCGCCGCCGCACTCGTTCCGGTCGACCGGCTCCCTTCAGCTGCCGAGCACGAAGTCGTGCACCTCGATTAACTGTTCCTGCGGTGGTTCGGCCTGCATCCCGTTTTGTGCCGCTATCTTCTCGGTCGCCGGCCGCAGACGCTCCGCAGCAAAGCTTCGGTAGGACTGTTCGGAATCCCATACGTCCAAGACGTGAACCTCACCGTCTTGCTCATAGTGGGTATGCACGATCAGTCCTGCCGGTGGCTTTGCTTTGGCGTCCATTTCCGCGGTCACCGCGTCAAGCATCTGGATCGGCACGCCGTTGGGCATCGTTTGCTTCATGATGACGGCCATAGCTCGCTCCTCGTCTAGATGAGCGAAGCGTCTCCCTTTGGCTGGTGTTCGTCAAGACGGTAGCGGCTACGGGTGCAAACTTGCAGGCGCAGCGCAGCGTCGGAACTCGATGACCATTTTCCTTCTCACCGAACCTCGCGTCCGCGCAGCCAGATGATGCCGCTCCTGGCCGCCAGGAGCCGCCGCGCCACGGCATCCGGCGATGCGGACGCGTTGCGGTGCGCGTAGTCGACCCAGTCGACGCGGTCAGCCGGGCCGAGCGTGGGATACGCGAATTGCGTGACATTGCTCGGTAGGAGCCGCGACACCGCCGGCCGAGCTGATCCGGGCAGTAGACAACGGCGTCGGCCGGCCCGAGGCTACGCTCGAGAAGCCAGGCGGTCTGACCGGCCTGGGTGCGATCCGATCGCGTCGGGCAGGCGCGGGGCACCGATTGAACAGCAGGACCGCCAGCGCGAATGCTGGAGTCGTGTATCGCTCGGCGAAACCCGAGCGGGCGATCATGCTGCCGAGCGTGCCCAGAGTAAGTGTCGCAAGGGTGTCGGCGCCGATCCAGCGTCCGTGGACCAGCGGCTTGCGCGGCATCGCTCGTTGCGGCGCGCGACGAACCGACACGATCGCCGCAAGCCCGAGGGCCAAGAACCCGGGGAAGGCGTACTCACCGGTCGTGATCCCGGACGCCCAGTTCCCGCAGCCCCGGATGCTCGTCGCCACAGCGCTCAAACTCGGCGGTCGGGCCCGGGGAGTGCCGGTATGGCGCAGCTGGAACAGGAAGGTCGGGAGCCAGAATGAGCGGCTCACCGCGCCTACCGCCATGGCGACGAGCAGTCGGAGGATGCGATGACGTTCACGATCGAGCACGACCCGGGCGAGCAGGGCGGCGGCCGTCGGGGCCAGCGCATATCCGCACCAGTAATGAGACAGCGCCAGCAGCGCGGTCAACAAGGCCGCTCTGTTGCGAACGGGCAGGGAGCCGGACGATGAGATTCCGTCGGCTCCTGGCTCGTCGACCGGCCGGACGGCACGTAAACACTGTCGTTCGATGAGAACGGGATTCCCGAGTCGATTCGCGACGGCTCGCGTCGCGACGCTTCCGGGCAATGGGTTGGCCCGCGCGTCGTGGACCGGTACTACCCCGCCTCTGCCCTCACCAAACGCGGGCCGACCCCTTCTGGCTCGCCGTCACTTCTGCCAGGTGCCGACGAGAGGCGCTGCGGCGGCGGCATTTCCGAGGTTCGGCAGGCCGAGTGAGTCCTCGATCAGACGGAGCAGGGTGTAGTGGGTGCTCGGCTGGCTGTCGGTTCCGGGAATGAGTGACGCGCCGCTGAGGACGGTAGGGATGTGATTGTTCTCGGAGCCTTCGTCCTCGTCCCAGGTGACGATGAGCAGGCTGTCGTGGGTGAGGGCCCAGTCGGCGTATCCGGACAGGTGTTGCCGCAGCCAGGTGTCGGCCTGTGCGACGGTGCCGTCGTGCATGTCGTCGTTGAGGTTCGGGATCACGAATGCCACGGCGGGCAGCTGAGCGAAGTCGGTCGGGAAGGCTGTCATTGGTTGGTTGTCGCTGGCCGGGACACTGCTGAAGTCGGTCCAGGGAGCATGTTTGCGGGCATAGGGCCCGGATGCGCAGCCGGTAAAGCCGGGGCTTGGCAGACTCTCGGCGTATCCGACGAAGGAACGGTCGGCGGCGGCCAGCGGCGCCGCGAGATTTCCACCCGCGAAGGTACGCGGGCATGAATCACTTTCCAGTCCCTGCGTCGAGCCTGAGAACAGCGCCACGTAATTGGGCTCGCTCGGGTGAGTTTCTGCGTGCATATTCGTCAGTCGAAGTCCGGATTGGGTGAGCGAGTTCAAATAGGGTGCTGCGCTCGAACCGATGATCTGCGACGAGCCGTGGTTCTCCTCCACGACGAGGACGATGTGCGCGTACCGCGGGACCGTGCCGGGTCGAACCGAGGCCGCCGTCGATGGGGGCGGTGTTCGAGCGGGCGTTGCGATCGCGGAAGACGACGATGCCACGGCCGGCGAACCCGGGGGACTCGAGGACGACTGGCGGGCTCGTGCGGTGTGACTGCACGCCACCAGGCAGCTGACCAGCATTGCGCTGAATAGGGTCATCATCGGCCCACGCACACCGGTCCGCCGGTGCGGCCGGCGATACCTACGCTCAGGCACCCACCCACACTGGCCCAGCAACCTCTCGGTCACCGCTCAGTCGGCCTCGGACTCGACATTGGTGATCAGGGCTGTCGGATTCGGGCAGAGTCAGTCCGCGCCGCCTCAGCGGTGGCGACGAACTCGGTCCATCGGCGCCCGTCCCAGTAGCGAAGCTCCGGACGGCCTTTGGGATCGGGCATCCAGCCGGCTGATGCGCGCACCTCGGGCGACGATGATGCCTCGGGCACCGGACTCGGCTGACGGGCGTGCGGCGTAGCCAAGCAGCATGGCGGCGCTGACAAGCGTGATCGTTGTCTGGGCCAGGAAGTGACCGGCCAGGTAGTCATTTAACCCGTGCAGGACAGCGGCCAGGGCCAAGCCCACCAGGATCAGCGGCGCCCGGTGGAAAATGTGTGCGCCGCCCGCGCTTGCGGTCGGGTGTCCGGGCGTTATCGCCCGCCCGATGAAGTAGGCCGCGATGCCGGCCCACAGGGCGTGGTCTATGGGATCGGTCATGAAGTCACCCTCGCGGTTTTCTTCGCACCGCATTTCGCGGATACGGTTCACCATGTCGGTTCCCCCGAATTCATTCGATGGAATTGCCGGATGGCAGGTGTGTCGAGCGATCGCTTTGGCTGGTAGGGCGTCCCGGATTCGGGCGGTCCGCGCCCGACCTCAGCCGCGCCGCCGGCTTCCGGGCATGCCAGATACACCGTGTCGGCCATATCCTCCCCGACTTCAGGTCGCTTTCGTCCCTGCGGACACATCCCCGTACGACCGAACGTAGCCGACGCAAATTACTTGCGAAGGAAACAACTCCTAATCCCGACAAATCCGGCGCCCAGCCTCGCACTTTGGAGACCCTTTAGGCGTCAAATTTCTTGCCGATAGTTCTGACATGTCGGCGTCCTCTGACCGCTGGCGAGCCCGACCGTGGGTCGCCCGCGCGTTGCGCATTGCCATCGTGTGCGTTCCGCTGGCCGCGGGGTATGGCGTGACGATGTTCGTCGCGCAGTCGATGCGGGAGCAGATCGGCCAGAGCCGCTGGTGGTTGCTGGTACCGGCGATAGCCAGCCTGGCCGTATGTATCGGGGTCGAGCGACTGACGCGGCGCTTGCTGCCGCTGGCCGCGCTGCTCAAGCTGACGATGTTGTTCCCTGATCGGGCGCCCGCCCGCTTCAAGGTGGCCCGTCAGGCGATGAACGTCCGTACATTGCGCGCGACGTTGCAGACCCAACCGGCCAACACCGCCTCGACCGCCGCGGAGGCGGCGTTGGCGCTCATCACCGCACTGACCGCGCATGACCGTCGTACTCGTGGTCACTGCGAGCGCGTGCGGGTGTTCACCGAGTTGCTCGGCGAGCAACTGCGCCTGACTCGGGATGCGCGAGACAAGCTGCGTTGGGTTTCGCTGCTTCACGACATCGGCAAGTTGCAGGTCGCAACCGAGATCCTGAACAAGCCGTCGAAGCTGGACAAGAGTGAATGGGATGTGGTCTCGGCGCACCCGGAAATGGGCGCTGAGCTGCTCGGACCGCTGCGGGATTGGCTCGGCGAGTGGGCGGCCGGCGTGCGTCAGCATCACGAAAAGTACGACGGCACCGGTTATCCCGACGGTGCGGCGGGCGAGCAGATCAGTCGGTCGGGCCGAATCGTTGCCATCGCCGACTCGTACGAAGTCATGACCGCCCATCGCGCATACAAGAAGCCGATGGCCACCAGTGCCGCGCGAGCCGAGTTGGCCCGCTGCGCCGGAACACAGTTCGATCCGGCCTTCGTGCGCGCATTCCTGGCCGTTCCGCTACCTCGCCTGTTCTGGGCGATGGGCCCGGGCTCGCTCCTGATGAACCTGCCGCTTCTACGGGCCGCTGCCGATGCGGCCAACAAGGGTGTGCTCGCGTCGGCGCAAAGCGGTGTGACCGCCGTATCCGCCGCCGCCGTCATCGGGGGAGTGAGCGTTGCGTCGGCGGCCACGCCGGTGTCGTCTGCGGCCACCGTCGGAAACGGCGCGACGCAGAACTCACCGGTGGCTGTGGCGTCCCCGCAGCACTCCGCGCCGACCCGGTCAAGCGCGAGCGATCCCGGGCCCGGTCCGTCAGTACCGTCACCGTCGGACACCGCGCCCGTCGCGGCGGATCCGGTGCCCAGTCCTTCGGCTAGCTCAAGTCCCTCGGCCAACTCGGTTCCCTCAGCCGCCGTGACCTCGACCGGAGTTGGCACCGCGACGGTCGTGCTTGCACCTGCGCCACCGGCTCCGATTACGGCCCCGGGTATGCCCGCCGACACGGTGGTCAAAGCCGGCGACCAGCAGGCCACGGTCTACTGGACCGCGCCGGCCGACGACGGTGGTTCCCCCGTCACCGGCTACGTCATCACGCCGATCGGACCCTCCGGCCCTCTGTCGGCCGTCGTCACCGGAGCGGCGACCACCAGCGTTCTGATCGCCGGATTGACCAACGGGGCGGTGTATACATTCGAGGTCGCCGCCGTCAACGCAGTCGGTAGCTCAGCGGCGTCCGTCAGCGCGGTCGTGACCCCGGCCGGCGCGCCGTCCGTCCCGCCGAGCGCCTCGGCCGCTGCGGGTGACCAGCAGGCAGTCGTCACCTGGGCAACGCCCAGCAGCGACGGCGGGGCGCCCATCTCCGCGTATACGGTTACGCCGGTCGGCCCGGCCGGACCGTTGGCCTCCGTCGTCACGGGTCCCAATGCGACGAGCGTTCAGATTTCCGGGCTGACCAACGGCACCGCATATACCTTCTCCGTCGTCGCGTCGAACGATGCGTCAACGTCGGCCGCTGTCACCACGACTGCGGTAGTCCCGGTCGGTGTACCGCAGGCGCCCGGCTCAGCAGCGGCGACGGCCGGCGACGGGCAGGCGCTCGTATCGTGGACGGCCGCGAACCCTAATGGCGATCCGGTCAGCTCCTACACCGTCACACCGGTCGGCCCCGGCGGACCCGGAACCGCGATTGTCGTCCCCGGGACGTCGACCAGTACCACGATTACCGGCCTGACCGACGGCTCGAGTTACACGTTCGAGGTCGTGGCCCACAACTCAGTTGGCGCCTCGAATTCGGTCAGCACGGCCGCCATCACCCCGCTCGGGCTGCCCGGCGCACCGACGGCGGTCAATGCCGTCGCCGATGACCAGAAGGCAACTGTGTTCTGGTCAGCACCGGCTGTCGACGGCGGGTCCCCGATCAGCGGCTACACGATCACGCCGATCGGAACGGGCGCACCGGCGCCAACCCATGTCGGCTCGTCGGCCACCACGGCAGTGATCACCGGCCTTACGAACGGGAACGGCTACACCTTCAGCGTCACGGCCGACACCGCGATGGGCTCCTCGGCGGGTGCCGTCACCGGGTCCGTAACACCCAGCCCACCTCCGTTGAGCGCAACCGCGCCAGCGGCGCCGCTTGCGCCGAGCGCTGTTGCCGGGCCCGCCGCCGGACAGGCGTCGATCACTTGGAGTACTCCGGGTGACGGGGGCAGCCCGCTGACCTCCTACACCGTCACGGCACTCAGCGGCGGCGTGACGACCGGCAGTTGGACGCTTCCGGCCGCAGCGACGAGCCAGCTGGTCACGAGCCTGACTCCGGGCACTACCTATACGTTCACCGTTGTCGCGACCAATGCGGTGGGCAGCTCATCGACGGCAAGCACGAACCCGGTCGTCGCGATCGGCGCGCCGCAACCCGTCAGCGCAGTCACTGCCGTGCCCGGTGCCGCAACCGTGGCTCTGTCATGGTCGCCGCCGGCCAGCAACGGGGGCTCGCCGGTGACCAGTTACACCGTCACGCCGTTCGGACCGAGCGGCCCTCTGACGCCGACCACGGTCGCCGCCCCGACGACGAACGCCGTGATCTCCGGGCTTTCGAACGGAACCAGTTATAACTTCGAGGTCACCGCGTCGAATGCCTACGGAACCTCGACGCCGAGCTCATCGAACGCTGTCGTCGGGCTGAGCCTGGCCAATGACACTGCCTACGTGGCGCAGTCGCGCACCGTCGTGATCAACCCTCTTGCGAACGATCACGGCTCGATCGTCGCGGCGGGCACGACGATCGCGACGCCCGCGGCCCATGGCAGCGCGACCGCCAACAGCGACGGCACGGTGACCTATCGGCCGACCGGCAGCTACCACGGCAGCGACCAATTCACCTACCAGGCTTGCGACAGCTACGGCAACTGCGCGACGGCGAGCGTCGTCGTGAACGTGCTGGCTCCCGGCCAGCAGAACACCACGGCCTATGTCGGCTTGGATATGTCCTACGCAAATCTGCAGGGGATCGATTTCTCCAACGCTAATCTCAGCAATGTCAACTTCACCGGCGCCAATCTGACCGGGGTCAACTTCACGGGCGCGAACCTCTCGGGCGCTATCTTTACCAACGCCACGCTGACCACGGCGAACTTCCACAACATCACGGCGAATGGCGCTAATTTTGCCGGAACGAACCTCACCGGCCTTGCCTTCGGCAGCGCCAATCTCAGCGGCGCTAATCTCAGCGGCGCGAACATGACGAACGCGGCGCTGGACAACACGATCGTCAGTGCCACCACCAACCTGTCGAGCACGATCTTGACCGGCGTGCACGGCGGTCCCGCCCCACAGATATCAAGCCAAACCTTTGCCACCACAACCACCCACTCCGTCACCATCAATTTGCTGAGCCTGCTCACCGACGCGGACGCACCGATCGATCCGACCAGCCTCTTTGTCGCCGCGCAGCCCGCGCACGGCACGATCACGCTAAACGGCGACGGCACCGCGACCTACACGCCGACCGCAGGGTTCACGGGCGCAGACACCTTCAAGCTCAGCGTGGCCAATGTGTTGACTTTCAAGACGACCGGGGACGTCCACCTGAGCGTGACGCCGTGACCACGGTCGCTCGCGGCCCGATCGTCGCTCATCGGAGATCGCGGTGAACGTCGAGACCACCCGGCGCGTGAGCCGCCTGCTCGCCGGCACGGCCTGGCTTGATCAGGCCACCTCGCTCGTTCGTGGGTTGCGCCACGGTGGCCACGAACCGGGCGAGCTGTTCGTGCTCGGCACGCCGAATCACGAACCGTGGCATCTCACCGCCCACCTCGACGATGCCGCGCGCCTCAGCGGAAGCGCCGAGTTGAAACCTCGGCTGCTGAGATACGCCCCGTCTCCCACGGCGGCGCCGCACCTTCGGCTGGACGTGCGCACGCTCTCCACCGGCCGAGGCGATCGAACCGTGCTCGTCGCCGCCCCGGAGGCGATGGGCGCGGACGTGCTGCAGCGCCTTTCGGACGCCCGCCGCTCCGGAGCGACGATCTTCGCCGTCGAGGCTCACAATGCCGAGTTACGCGACCTGGCCCACGAGTCGATCAGTCTTGACACCGACGCGGTCGAGGTCATCGGCGGGAGGCTGGGTTGGAGCGTCGAGCGGCGTAGCGACGTCCGGCCGGCGTTCGATCTGACCGAAGACCTGCTCGGACTGGTCGCGAACTCCACGCCCGGACGTCAGAGCGGTCGCATCTTGCGAACCGTCACGTTGCGGTGCGGCAGGACGCGGGTCCGCTGACCGGCCGAACGCGCTGAGTCAGTGGCGGTCGGCGGTTGTCGTGGGTCCGGCATGTGAGCCGGAGCGGGTGAGGCTGCCCTGGGCGCCGAGCGCCCAGGGCAGGGCTTCGGTGAGTGCGCTGGTCCATACCCAGTAGGTGTGACCGCCGGGCCGTACGCGCCATTGGACCTCGATTCCGCGCTGGACGAGCGTGTGATCGATGGCGGTCATCTGACGGATGATGTCGTGATCCGCGCTGCCGCTGTCGAGCCAAATTCGCGTGGCCGGATCGGCGGTCAGCGACGGGGCGTATCGGCTCGGGTCGTTGGCCGCGACCTCGCTGGCGGAAGCAACGCCGCTTCCAAACAGCGTCGGGGCTCCGCCGGTGTGGGTGGGCCTGGTATCGCCACTCATGTCGATGATCGTGGCGGTGAGGTCACGGTGTCGAAGGCCGAGGTTCAGAGCGCAGTACCCGCCCGCGGACATGCCGGCGAAGATGCGGCCCTCGCGGTTCCGATCCGTACGAAATCGCCCGTCGACATTAGGTAGCACGTCGTCGACAAAGTGTGTCTCGACTCGTTCGTTAATTCCGTCGACGCATTCCGGGTCGTCGGTCCAGGAGCGGCTCATCTGGGCGGCGACCACGATCACCGGCCGGCCGGCCCGGCTGACGGACAGCGCGGTCCGCTGGGCCTGCCCGGCGTGGAACCAGTCTTGGGCGCGCCCGGGCGAGCCGTGGAAGAGGTAGAGGACCGGAAAGCGTTCGCTCGGGTCGGTGAAGTACTGCGGCGGCAGGTAGACGACGTTGACGGTGCTGCCGAATCCGTCGGCCCGGTCGGGCGCAAGGTTGAGTCGGGTGACCAATCCGTGCTGGCGCGCTGCGGCACTCGTGGCGGCCGGCAGGGCAGAAAGTTCGTTGGCGTTGATCCATTGCCGGTCGCCGTTGGCCGCATCGACGGCGTCGCCGACTGTGGGCAGGTACGCGAAGTAGGCGTTGAGGCTGACCGCGCTGGCGACGACCAGGCTCAGGATGGTCAAGAGCGACCAGGCTGCGGTGTCCACTGTGCGCACGGTCCGGCGGCGCGCCGCCGAGCCGGCCATGCCGGCGGTATCCAGCCATGTTCGGCGGACGCCGCGCACGGCGAGCGCAATCGTGATCGCTGCCAGTAGCCACGCTCCGGCGACGAATTTGGCGGTGAAGGTGTCGATGCCGCTGAGCTGACTGAGCATCGCGTTGGTCACCGCCCGCATTGGTCCGGATATTGGTTTACCAGAACCAGCCCGGCATTCCTAGAAATGTAGCGTTCGCCTCGTGACGGTTATAGGCCGTGTGGACTGATTGCCGATCCCGGTGCCGTCCGCTTCTGTCCGCCCGCGGGCCGTCGCTAGATCAGCAGCGCCAGTGCGACGATCACCAGTCCGGCCACGCTGAACGCCGCGTAGTCGTTCACGGATCCGGTGTGCAGCCGCCCGAGGTGGCGCAGCGGCGCCAATAGCCGTGGTCGGCGAATCGCCGCGTACGCCAGCCCGATGCCGGCCAGTAATTCGAGGGCTGTCAGCGTAATCCCGAGCGGATCCACGTAGTCGAAGTGCACGGTGACCGGCGACAACGCCGACGCGCGTCCTAACGCCGCGTTTGCGTACTCGGCCGGATGCAGCAGGGCAGCGGCGGCCGGCCCGGCAATGTGGTCGAGAAACACGCTGGGAAGCGCGCCGAATGCGACGCAGCCGAAACCGATGGCAAGCACGCTCGTCCGCATCCCGGCTCGTTGCGGTTCCAGATGCTCGTAGGGTTCCCGGTGGCGGAAGAACGCGAGGTAGGCGGCCCGGCCGAGGGCGGCGACCGTCAGTGCTTGAGCGAGGAGCGCTAGCACTAGAACGAACGGGTGATGCTCGACGCCCTTGTGGATCAGCCCGAGCGAGGCGTATCCGTTCAACGGCGGCAGGCCGCTGATGGCCAGCACGCCGATCGAGAATCCGAACGTCAGCAGCGGTCGCGCTCGCGCCAGTCCGCCCATCTCGGCCAGCTCCGTCTTGCCGGTCGCGTGTACGACCGCGCCGGCACAGAGGAACAGCAAAGCCTTGAACAGGCCGTGATTGACCAGGTGATAGACCGCCCCGGCGACTCCATCGGTGTCCGCACTCCCGAATCCGATCAGCAACACACCCATCTGCGACACGGTGTCCCACGCGAGGAGGCGCTTGAGATCGGACTGGACCAGCGCCAGGCCCGCGCCCAGCAATGCCGACACCACCCCCAATCCGGTGAGCAGGCCGAGGACGTGGGCCCGTGAGCTGACAACGTCGAGCGCGATGCGCGCAATGGCGACCACGCCCAAATCGACCATGAGAGCGGAGAACAGCGCCGAGACCGCGCCGGGTACCGGTGTGTGCGCATCGGGAAGCCAGGCGTGGAACGGGACGATGCCGGCCTTGGTGGCAAAGCCTGCCAGTAGCAGCGTCAACGCGACCAGCTCAGCTGAGTTCAGCGCCCGGCCGCTCAGCGCATCGTGGAGTTGACCGAGGTTGAGCGCGCCGGTACGGCTGTAGAGCATGGCCGCACCGATGAAGACGGCGAAGCCGCCGATCGTGGTGAGCACGACCATTTTGAACGCGGCCTCGAGCGCGATCGGGCGTTCCAGGAAGAAGCCGGTGAGGCCGAAGCTGGCCAGCGCCGCCACCTGGTACCAGACGAACAAGTTGATCGAGTCCGCCGTGAGGGCGACTCCGATCAGGGCCGCAAGCAGCAGCTGAGAAAGGCAGGCCAGGCCGCCCA
>JAFAWL010000267.1 GCA_019241805.1 Actinomycetota bacterium | reverse complement strand
CGCGTCCATGTCCGCCAAGTGACGGCGACGCTGGGCGTAGTCCACCGGGCGACGGTTGTCCGGGTCGACCAGCGAGTCGTCCCAAAGCTCGGTTCCCTGATACACGTCGGGTACCCCGGGCATGGTGAGCTGGATCAGCTTTTGCGAGAGCGCGTTCGTCCACCCGTACGGCGTCACCAGCGCGATCAGGGCCTCGACGTCTCGGCGCAGTTCCGGCTCGAAGTATGCGCGCTCGATCGCCTCGTGCACGGAGCGCTCGAACTGCTCGTCCGGATCGATCCACCCGGTGCCGGTGTGGGCCTCGCGCATCGCCTTCTCGGCGTAGGCGTGCATCCGCTCTCGCTCGATGAAGCCGGAACCGATCAACGTCTGCCAGAGCAGCTGCGCCAGTGCCGGGTCCGGTACGGGCGCCTCTGTCGTCAGCCGGTCGACCAGTGCGCGCCAGGGTTCGGCCAGTTCGGCCAGCACGAGGATGCGGGCCCGCACGTCCTCGCTGCGTTTCGTGTCGTGCGTACTCAGCGTGGTCAAGCCGTGCGGGTGGCGGGCTTGACGCCGCTGCTGGGCCGTGTGGAAGGCATCAACCGACGGCGCGGTCAGGCCCGGGTCGGCGCCGACCTCGTTGAGCGCGACGAGGCGGTTGTAGCGGTAGTAGGCGGTGTCCTCGACTCCCTTGGCCATCACCGGTCCGGAGGTCTGCTCGAACCGCCGACACAACTCGTCGGTCGGATCACTGAGCCGGGGGAGCAGGCTGTCGACCGCGGCCGCCAGGTCGGGCCGGCGCTCGATGGCCGTGCGCGCGGCTCGTTCGAGGTGCTCGATGCCCAGGGGGGCATACGACCGGTACACGGGAAAGGCAACGAGTAGTTCGACGAGGGCCTGTTCGGCCGCGGCGATGTCGGGCACCAGCCGGCGCAACCGGGCGACCTCCGAGCCGAGGATCGAGGTGGCGATCTCGCGCTTTCCGGCGGCGACCTGGTGCGAGAAGTCCCGCTCGTCGACCAGCTCGCGATATAGGCGATCAGCGGCGGCCAGGTCGTCCGCGTCGAGCAAGACCTCCATGACCTCGGCCAGGGCGTCGTAGCCGGTCGTGCCGGCGACCGGCCAACTCGAGGGCAGCAGCTCGCCTGGCTCCAGTATTTTCTCGACCGTGATCCACGTCCCGGGCGCCCGGGCGGCCAGGCCGTCGAGGTAGCCGCCCGGATCGGCCAGGCCGTCGGGGTGATCGATTCGCAGGCCGGCGACGCCGTCCTCAGCGACCCATCGCAGGATCTCGCGGTGCGTGGCCTCGAAGACAGACTCGTCCTCGACCCGCAGCCCCGCCAGCGACGAGATGGCGAAGAAGCGCCGGTAAGCCAGATCGTGGTCGGCTCGGCGAAAATTGACCAACTCATAATGCTGGCGGGCGTGCACCTCGGCCGGTGTTCCGGCCTCGGTCCCTGGGGCCAGGGGAAACCTGTGCTCGAAATACCGGAGTTCGCCGTCCTCGACGCGTAGCTCGGCGGACGCGTCGCCGTCGCCCAACACCGGCAGGCGAAGGCGGCCCTGGCTCCAGTCGATGTCGAACCATGCGGCGTGGTCGGACAGGGGGCCGTGCTGCAAGACGTCCCACCACGCGGCGTTCTCGCTGGCATCGGCCACGCCCATGTGATTGGGAACGATGTCGACCACGATCGAGAGACCGGCTGCCTGCGCCCGCTCGACGAGGCGGCGCCAGGCCTCGCTTCCCCCCCGGGCCGGGTCGATGCGGGAATGGTCGACGACGTCGTACCCGTGGGCGGAGCCGGCCGCGGCCGTCAGCAGAGGGGAGCAATAGACGGCGCCGACTCCGAGCCGGGCCAGGTAGTCGACGAGGTCCGCGGCGGTATCGAGATCAAATTCCTCCGTGATCTGCAGCCGGTAGGTGGAGCTGGGTACGGCCATGCCTCAGGCGACCCGCTGCAGGACCATGAGGGCGCGAGGGCCGACGGAGACGATGGATTCGGCCGACAAGACATCTTCGTCGTCCTGATCGGGCCGAGCCGTGTCGAGGACCACCTGCCAGCCGGGCGCGTACTCCGAGGGGGGCAGGCGGAATTCGATGGCCTCGTCGTGCGCGCTGAAGAACAGCACGAACGACTCGTCGACCACCCGTTCGCCCCGGGCGTCGCGGTCGGGAATGCCGTTGCCGTTGAGGAAGACCCCGACCGAGCGGCCGAAGCCGGAGGCCCAGTCCTTCTCCGTCATCTGGCTGCCGTCGGGACGGAACCAGGCGATGTCCGGCAGCGACTTTGTGCCGCGCCGACGGACCGGTCGACCGTCGAAAAACCGCCGTCGCCGGAAGATGGGGTGCCGCTGCCGCAGTTCGGTCACGCGGCGGGTGAAGGCCAGTAGATCGACATCGATCTTCGACCAGTCGATCCAGGTCAGTTCGTTGTCCTGGCAGAAGCCGTTGTTGTTACCGCGTTGCGTACGCCCCAGTTCGTCGCCGTGGCAGATCATCGGTACGCCTTGCGAGAGCAACAGCGTGGCGAGGAAGTTGCGGCTTTGCTGGCCGCGTAACCCGAGCACGCCGGGATCGTCCGTGTCGCCTTCGACTCCGCAGTTCCACGAGCGGTTGTGGCTCTCGCCGTCGTTGTTGCTCTCTCCGTTGGCTTCGTTGTGCTTCTCGTTGTAGGAGACGAGATCGCGCAACGTGAAGCCGTCGTGCGCGGTCACGAAGTTGATCGATGCCACCGGGCGGCGGGCCGAATGCTCATAAAGGTCGGCTGATCCGGTGATTCGGGCCGCGAACTCCCCGAGGGTGGCGGGCTCGCCGCGCCAGAAATCCCGCACGGTGTCGCGGTACTTGCCGTTCCACTCGGTCCATTGGGGCGGGAAATTGCCCACTTGATAGCCGCCGGGTCCCACGTCCCACGGTTCGGCGATCAACTTGACCTGACTGACGACCGGATCCTGCTGGATGAGTTCGAAGAAACTTGAGAGGCGGTCGACGTCGTAGAACTCGCGGGCCAAGGTCGCGGCAAGGTCGAAGCGGAAGCCGTCGACGTGCATCTCGGTCACCCAGTAACGCAGCGAGTCCATCAGGAGCTGCAACGAATGGGGATGCCGGACGTTGAGAGTGTTTCCGGTCCCGGTGTAGTCCATGTAGTACTGCTTGTCCTCGTCGACAAGCCGGTAGTAGGCCGCGTTGTCGATTCCGCGGAAACCAAGCGTCGGTCCGAGGTGGTTGCCCTCGGCGGTGTGGTTGTAGACGACGTCCAGTACGACCTCGATGTCTTGCTCGTGCAGAGCGCGCACCATCGCCTTGAATTCCTGCACCTGGCTGCCCGGGTTGGTTCCCGAGCGGTACTTGGAATCCGGGGCGAAGAAGCCGATCGTGTTGTAACCCCAGTAGTTCGACAGACCCTTGTCGATCAGGGTCGAATCGTTGGCGAAATGATGCACCGGCATCAGCTCGATCGCGGTCACGCCGAGGGCGTGCAAATGCTCGATCATGATCGGGTGGGCGATCGCGGAGTATGTGCCACGAATCTCGCGGGGAATCTCCGGATGCAAGTAGGTCAAGCCCTTGACGTGCGCCTCGTAGATCACCGATTGGGCGTACGGGTGCTTCGGTGGCCGGTCCGTGCCCCAGTCGAAGTAGGGATTGATCACAACCGACTTGGGCATGTGGCTGGCGGAGTCTTCGTCGTTCCGGCTGTCCGCCTCGCCGAAGTTGTAGGAAAACAGCGATTGGTGCCAGTCGAAATGGCCGTCGATCGCCTTGGCGTACGGGTCCAACAGAAGCTTGTTCGGATTACACCGAAGCCCGTTGGCGGGATCGTAAGGTCCGTAGACCCGGTAGCCGTAGCGCTGACCCGGTTCGATGCCGGGCAGGAAGGCATGCCAGACGAATCCGTCCTGCTCGGGTAACCGGACGCGGGTCTGCTTCCCGGACGCGGAGAAGAGGCAAAGATCGACCCGTTCGGCCACTTCGGTGAACAGCGCGAAGTTCGTTCCCGAGCCGTCGTACGTCGCCCCGAGCGGGTAGGCGGTGCCGGGCCAGACCTGCATGGAGCTCCCTCGTCCGGACGATGGTGATCACCTCACCCTGCCAGACGGGCGTTACCCAGCCTGCAGGCATCGGCAAACTGTGATCGTCGCCCGACGCCCCTTCAGCTGGTCGGTGTGCTGGGTGCGGGCTGCGCCGTGCGCGACCCGGGAGGGGCCGTAGTCGGCAGCGTGGACCGTCGCGGGAGCGTCGGGGCGTTGCGTCCGGGCAGCTGGCGATTCGGGCGGTAGTTGAAGCCGTTGCCTTGGCCGGGGCGGTAACCCGCCGGACCTTGCACGACCCGATCGTGCCGGCCGCCGCCGTCGCCTATGGCGAGCGCGGTGATGCCGGCTCCGATGCCCATGAAGATCAGCGCGGCGAGGGCGCCGAATACCAGCAAGCGGGTGCGGTAGGCCGGATTGACCCAGCGGGCGCGGGGCGGCCGGGGCGGCGGCGGGGCGAATGGATCGCCGTTGAACAGCGGCGGTGGATAGCCGGGCTGCGGCCCGAATCCAGGCGGCGCCGCCGGCGGTGCCGGCGCGGGGCCGAATGCCGGCGCGCCGGGTGCCGCCGGACCGGGCGCCGCCGGACCGGGCGCCGCCGGGCCCGGTGTCGGCGGGATGGCTTGAGTCGGATGCTCGGGAGGGAGGGCAGACGACGGCTCGGTTGCGCTCGCGGCCGGCGCCGGTCCTGCTTCGGGCTCCGGGGCGGGATTCGGCAACGCCCGTCCGCTCTGGTCGGGCTCGTGTTCGGTCATCGTGTGCTCCACCTCTCCTGTGCCGAATACGGTAGGTCGGTCGCCTAGGAAGCGCCTCTCGGCGCGAGGCAGTCCTACCTACTCCACAGCCCGGCGCGCCGTATTCGGTCAGTTCTTCCAGAACGTCTCGGTCACCCAGCCGGCAAACAACGGCATCTTGGTCGGCCGGTGCACGGCCGCGAATCCGAAGGGTCGATCCAGCACGACGGCCAGGCACTGGGTCGTCGGCTCGTGATGGAAGCTGAGCGTCTTCATCCCGATCGCCGTGAGCGCCGCCGCCTCGAACCCGGTCGCGAAGAAGCACGCGACGACCTCCTGCGCCGCCTTCGTCACCCAGAGGGGCTGAGGGCTCACACCCGGGAACCTTGCGTGTCGGAAGTCCGCGGCGGCCTCCAGTCCGAGCGTCGAGGCCTGGCGGAGCAGATCGTGGGTGACCCGGATCTCGAAGGCGGGGACGGTCAACCGGGTGAACGGCGCCCGACCGCGCGCTTCGACGATCGACGTTGCGGGGGCCGCGCAGTGGTGCGTCAGCAGCTGCGCCCCGGTGAGCGCCGGCGCGGATGTGAGCAGCTCACCCAGCACGTCGGCCGGGGCGGCGTCCACGGGGCCGATCGCGAGCTCGACGTCGACGTCGTTCTGGCCGCGCACCGTGACGACCGTGACCCGGCCGTCGCCGACCGCGCACACGTCGTCCAGCCCCGGTGTGTCCCGCCGCAACCGCGAGCCGCCCTCGGGTAGGCGCACGGTCTCGAACGGCTTCGTCCAGGTCGTGCGCAGCAGCAGCGCCGTCGCCAGCAAGACGTCGACGTCAGGATCGATCTCGACCGGCATCTTGTCGATCAACCCGTCGGTGCGCTCACGCGCCCAGGCGTCGACCACGCGTTGCGCGGCGGCCTCGTCGCTCGGCAGCCGTCCGATCGTGTCGGACGGAACTTCGGTCTGCCACCACTCGGCCAGTTGGATCGAGTCGCGGGTCCAGGTGCCGATGGCGCTGCGCACGTCGGGCGACGCGGCCAGGACGGCCAACAGGTCGCGGGCGACGGGGGCTGCCTGTTCGGGTTTCACGCCGGCCGCCTCGGCCAGTTCCGTCCGGGCCTCCCCGTCGGCGGCCCCCGCGAGGAAGGCCAGCAGCGGCCACAGCCCGGCGCCGGAGACGACCGTGCCGCGCTCGAGCGGCAGATCGGCCAACCAACGCGCGGTAAGAGTCGCGACCGCGGCGCTGCGGACGGGTGTCAAGGAGGTCATGTCAGCAGTATCACCACGATCACTGTGCCGACGACCGGCCGCTAGCGACGCCGGCGGCAGGGTGTCAGTGGCTGCTCGTACCGTGGTGGCATGCGGGTCATGAGCGACATCACGCCGTCCACGGGCAAGTTCGAGGTCGTCTCCGACTTCCAGCCGTCCGGTGACCAGCCGGCGGCGATCGAGGAGCTCGAGCGGCGAATCCGCGCCGGCGAGCGCGACGTCGTGCTCATGGGCGCCACCGGCACCGGTAAGTCGGCCACTACGGCCTGGCTGATCGAGCGTCTCCAGCGGCCGACCCTGGTGATGGCGCCGAACAAGACGCTGGCGGCCCAGCTGGCGAACGAGCTGCGCGAGATGCTGCCGAACAACGCGGTGGAGTACTTCGTCAGCTACTACGACTACTACCAGCCTGAGGCCTACGTTCCGCAGACGGACACGTACATCGAGAAGGACTCGTCGATCAACGATGAGGTCGAGCGGCTGCGGCACTCGGCCACGATGTCGTTGCTGACCCGCCGGGACGTCGTCGTCGTGGCGACGGTCTCCTGTATCTACGGTCTGGGGACTCCGCAGGAGTACGTCGACCGGTCGTTGCGGCTGCGTGTCGGGCAGCAGGTCGAGCGGGACTCGATCCTCAGACACCTCGTCGATGTGCAGTACTCGCGAAACGACCTGTCATTCACCCGGGGCACGTTCCGGGTGCGCGGCGACACCGTCGAGATCTTCCCGATGTACGAGGAGCTCGCGATCCGGGCCGAGATGTTCGGCGACGAGATCGAGCGGCTCTATTACCTGCACCCGCTCACCGGCGAGGTCATCCGCGAGGTCGACGAGGTGTTCGTCTTCCCGGCCACGCACTACACCGCCGGGCCTGAGCGGATGGAGCGCGCGATCCGGGGGATCGAGGCCGAACTGGCCGCGCGGCTGGAGGAGTTGGAACGCCAGAACAAGTTGCTGGAGGCGCAGCGACTGCGGATGCGCACGACCTACGACATCGAGATGATGCGCCAGGTCGGATTCTGCTCGGGCATCGAGAACTACTCGCTGCACATCGACGGCCGTGCACGCGGCAGCGCGCCCAACTGCCTGCTCGACTACTTTCCCGAGGACTTCCTGCTCGTGATCGACGAGTCGCACAACACCGTCCCGCAGACCGGTGGCATGTACGAGGGCGACATGTCCCGCAAGCGGACGCTGGTCGAACACGGCTTCCGGTTGCCCTCGGCGATGGACAATCGGCCCCTGAAGTTCGAGGAGTTCGTCGAACGAATCGGGCAGACGGTCTATCTCTCGGCGACGCCGGGGTCGTACGAGCTCGGCCGTAGCGGCGGCGAATTCGTCGAGCAGGTGATCCGCCCGACCGGCCTGATCGCCCCGGAGGTGATCATCAAGCCGACCAAGGGGCAGATCGACGACCTGGTGCACGAGATCCGTGATCGAGCCGAGCGCGACGAGCGGGTACTGGTCACGACGCTGACCAAGAAGATGGCCGAGGACCTCACCGACTATCTGTTGGAACTCGGTGTGCGCGTCCGATACCTGCACTCCGAGGTCGACACGTTGCGGCGGGTCGAGCTCCTGCGCGAGCTGCGGCTGGGGGAGTTCGACGTGCTGGTCGGCATCAACCTGCTGCGTGAGGGGCTGGACCTGCCCGAGGTGTCGCTGGTGTCGATCCTCGACGCGGACAAGGAAGGCTTCCTGCGCAGCGGCACCTCGCTCATCCAGACCATCGGCCGGGCCGCGCGAAACGTCTCGGGTCAGGTGCACATGTACGCCGACACCGTGACGCCCTCGATGCAGCGCGCCATCGACGAGACCAATCGGCGGCGGGCCAAGCAGATCGCGTACAACGAGGAACGCGGTATCGACCCGCAGCCGTTGCGCAAGCGGATCGCCGACATCACCGACATGCTCGCCCGGGAAGCGGCTGATACCGAGCAGCTGTTCGCCGGTGACGTGCCGGTCGGCGGGTCGGGCCGCAGCCAGTCGCGCGGTAAGTCAGCGGTGCCGGGCCGCAGCGGACGCGGAGTGTCGGGGCGCAGTACGAAGACCGGCACGGGCCGCGGCGGCGGCACATCGCCGGGCGTCGTCGGCGTCGGCGCCCACGCGGACGGCAAGCTGGACGTATCCGAAATGCCTCGGGCGGCATTAGCCGATCTGATCCAGCAGCTGAACGATCAGATGCTGGGCGCGGCTCGGGATCTTCAGTTCGAAGTCGCGGCGCGGCTGCGAGACGAGATCGGCGAGTTGAAGAAGGAGCTGCGCGGAATGGACGCGGCCGGCGTCGGCGTCTAGTTCGCGGCATCGTCTAGTTCGCGGCGTCGTCCGGTTCGCGGCGTCGTCCGGTTCGCGGCATCGTCCGGTTCGCGGCGTCTAGTTCGGAGGGCTGCCTGATTCCACCGGCTCCGGCCGGCCGCCGACGATGCCGCAGGCCCGCCGGGCCAGATCGTTGCCGCGGGCCATGGCGGCCAGCGGGGCGACGCCGGCCCGCAGGCCGACGAGCATTCCGGCGGCGAACGCGTCGCCGGCCCCGGTGGTGTCCAGGGCGTCCACCGGTCGGGTCGGAGCGTGCTGAACCTCGCGGCCGTCGGACCAGTACGCCCCGCTGGCTCCGCACTTGACGACGGCCTCGCCGCCGATCCGGGTGGCCAGCCGCCGAGCGGCGACCGATGGTTCGCGTTCGCCGGTCAGGACGTCGGCCTCGTCCACATTGGCCAGCAGCAACAAATGCTGACCGAGCACATCGAAGTAGGCCGTCGTGCCCACCGCCCGGATCGGGGCTGATGAGCCGGCGTCGACCGAGATCGGCACGCCGGCTTCGCGAGCCGTACGCAGCGCGGCCAGCGCGGCATGGCGCCCGGCTCCGAGCAGCGCGTAGCCGGACACGTGCAGTCGAGCGGCTGAGCGCAACACCTGCACCTCAAGGTGCTCGGCTCGAAGCCCCGCGTTGGCGCCCGTGTCGGGGATCATCGTTCGTTCGCCGTCGGCGGCAACCAGCACCACGCAGACGCCGGTGGCCCGTCGTTCGTCGCGAACCACCCGCGCGTCGACGTCGAAGGCGGCGATCTCGGCCGTCACCCAGTCACCGAACGCGTCGCGGCCGACCGCGCCGATCAACGTAGTCGGAGCACCCGTCGAGGCGATCCAACAGGCCGTGTTCGCGGCCGACCCACCGCCGCGGATGGCGATCGCGCCCGACGAGTCCGAGGCGGGGACGAGCGCGCCGGCGAGTCGGGTGACGACGTCGACCATGACGTCACCCAGGCAGACGATCGGCCTGGCACGCGGGACCGGCCCACCGACTGCGGTCACGATAGCGGCGGCGTCGTCGCCAGCGCCACTGCGACTTCCGCGGCCAGGCGGGCGTTCGACAGCACTAGCGCAACGTTGGTCGCGAGCGAGGCTCCGCCGGTGTGGCTGTTGATGTAATCGAGCAGGAACGGGGTGACGTCCTTGCCGCTTACCCGGGCAGCCTCGGCGGCGGCCAGACCGTCCGCAAGCGTCCGGTCGTGCAGCTCCGCGTCAAGTTCGGATGCGGGCGGGACGGGATTGGCCAGGACGAGTCCGAAGCGGTCGGTGCCCAGCTGTTCGCGCGCCCGCAGCACGGCGGCCACGTCCGCCGGCGTCTCGACCCGCCAATCGACCGGGAAACCGGAGTCGGCGCGATAGAAGCCGGGGAATGTGTCCGTGCGATAGCCGAGCACGCCGACGTTCAGGGTTTCCAGGCGTTCCAGAGTGGCGCCGACGTCCAGGATCGATTTGACTCCCGCGCAGACGATCAAGATGGGGGTGCGGGATAGGGCATCGAGGTCGGCCGATTCGTCCCAGGTGTCCCTTGCCTCGCGGTGCACGCCGCCGAGGCCGCCCGTCGCGAACACCTTGATGCCGGCCCGGGCGGCCAGATGCGCCGTCGAGGCTACGGTCGTGGCGCCGCTGCCGCCGCGGGCGGCGACGACGGCGATGTCGCGGATGCTGGCTTTCACCACCTCGGCGGAGCTGGCGATCCGCTCGAGCGCCGTGTTGTCGAGCCCGATCGTTGCCTGACCATCGACGATGGCGACGGTCGCGGGCGTCGCGCCGCCGTCCCGGACCGCCTGTTCGAAGCGCCGGGCCGCGTCCAAGTTGTCCGGCTGCGGCAGTCCGTGGCTGATGATTGTGCTTTCGAGGGCGACGACGGGGCGCCCGCTGGCCAGCGCCTCGGTGACTTCGGGATGGACCAGCACGGCTGGATATTCTGCCTGTCGATGACCTCCTCCGCCGCCGGCCGTCTGGTGCACGCGACCATCGTCGCCGC
>JAFAWL010000163.1 GCA_019241805.1 Actinomycetota bacterium | reverse complement strand
GAACCCAGACCGAGGTCGATCCCTTCGAGGTCCAGCTGATCTTCACGGTACCGTGGGTGTCTGTCTTGGATGTGCAGGTCGGTTTGCCATTGGTGACGCTGCCGATCGCGGCCGGCCGGGTGACCGGACCCGGGCTGTGCGTGGCCGTGGTGGTCGAGCCACCACCGGTCGAGCCACCACTGTTGGCGCCACCGTTGGCGCCACCGGATGTCGGGGAGGCGGGCGAGGCCGGCGCGATCGGCGCGGTGACGCTCGAGGACGAGGCCGGCGCCTCGCTCGCCGAACTCGTCGAGTCCGCGACCGCCGCACCGGCGCTGCCGTTGCCAGCCGTTGTCGAGCTGCAGGCACTGATCGCGCCCAGGCCGGCGGCTGCCATCAGAACAGCGGAGGCGATGCGCTTCATGTCAGGTCCTCTCTCGTCGGCAGCGCCGGTGCGCTGCCGTCACCGAACAAGAGGCGGCCGGCGCGGAAAACTGACAGTTTTCTTCCGGCAATCACAAGATCGTGCAGCGGGGCCCCGCACGAGGCGGCGCAATTGTCAGCGGGCCAAGGACAATGGGGGCATGGCTGACGGATCGGGCCCGGACTTGGACGCGGCCGTCGACGAGCTCTACGCCCACGATCCGGCTGAATTCACCGAGCGCCGCCGGGCGTTGGTCGCGAAGGCTCGCCAACTCGGCGACGGCATGACGGCCAAGCGCATCGAACAACTACGCAAGCCGACCCGAAGCGCCTGGATCGTCAACGCTCTGGCCCGCAGCGAACCTGATCTGATCGACGAGCTGGTGCGGCTCGGCGATCAGCTGCGCGCGGCCGAGCGCGACCTGGATGGTGCGCAACTTCGAGAGCTCTCGCGTCAGCGCCGGGCGCTGGTCGACTCCCTCGCACGAAAGGCGTTCACGGCCGCCGGCGTGCAGGCGCCGACCGCAGCCCTGAGCGACGACATCCTGGCCACCTTCACCGCCGCCCTCGCCGACTCCGGCGTCGCCGAACAACTCAGGAGCGGAATACTGGTTCGGCCGGCCCGGTGGGACGGTTTCGGCACGGCCACGGGTCCGGACCTGGCCGTCGTACCCGTACCGGTGGATTCCAGCCGCCGGGGCGCGGGAGCCTCGTCGCGCAGCGGCTCTGACTCCCAGCATCCCAGCCGCGGCTCGGTCGGCTCACGAACCCGCCGGGGCGACGCTCGGCAGCCCCCGTTACTGGTGTCGGTATCGCAAACTCCCGCCTCGCGGGAGCAGGCGCGACGTGACGCGCGCCGCGCTGAGGCGCAGTCGGCGGTCAACGAGGCCACCGGCCAGCTCGAGGCGGCCGAGAAGCAGGCCGTTGACCTGGCCGCGCAGGTCGACGAGCTCGACCAGGCGTATCGCCTGCTGACCGAGCAGCGGGCAGATGCCAAGCGGCAGTTGGACTCCGCCCGGTTGGACGTGCGCTACGCCCAGAGCCAGGTGACGAAGGCCCGCAAGCGACTCGAGCGGGGCTGAGGCGGCCCGATCGCGACGCCGGCGCGCTCAGCCGAAGTACACGACGCCCAGCCGGGCTACTGCCCGCGCAACGTGGTCGGCCAGTAGGCGGGCCAGGGTGAGCTCGTCGGCACCCCACCGCCGCTCGACCCGGTGACTGAACTCCAGAATGCCCAGTGGACGCTCCTCGGCGAACAGCGGCACGATCAACAGGCTGGCCATCCCGATGTCCTCCAGCATGCGCCGCTCGGCCGGGTCACTGTCGAGGTCGGTGACGTGCGCCTCGACCAGCGCCCCGGTCTCCAACGCGTGTCGCGTCGCCGGGAAGTCGTCGACGGCGTAGTCCACTCCGTCGACGTTCGGTTCGGTGCTGCTCAGCTCGCGCAGCAGACCGGGCGCGCTGATGATCGACAGTCCGATGGCGTCTACCCCGAGACCGGCGACGGCCGACTCCAGTACGGCCTGCAGGTCCGAGCGATCGGTCGTGCCGGCCACCGCGGTTGTGAGCTGGTGCAGAGCACTTCGTTGCGGACCGATTACCAGGCTGCTGTCGGGTGCCAGCAGAGATCGCCGGGCCGCGCGACAGGCCTGCACCACCGTGCCGGAGATCGGTTCGAGGGATCGCGAGGGAGCGGCGATCGCCCGCCCCTGCGCGAAGTCGACGCCGAGTTCGGCCAAGGTCACCAGATCGTCCACGGACTCGACGCCTTCGCCCAGCACCTGAGCATCCAGGCGGCGCGAGAGGCTCACGATCGCCTCGATCACCGCGGTCTGCTCGATGTTGTTGCGCGCGTTGGTGACCAGCGACCCGTCGAGCTTCACGATGTCGGGGCGGATCGAAGCGAGCCGGCGCAGTCCGGCGTATCCGGCGGTCGCGTCGTCGACGGCGATCAGCGCTCCGAGTTCGCGTAGCCGCGCGATCGCCAAGTTCGAGGCGAGCACGTCGAGCGCCGGCTGTTCGGTGATCTCGACGATGATCCCGCTTAGGTCGGTTTCGAGGACCTCCTGAACGACCGGGTGCAGGAGGGCATCGGGGCTGACGTTGACGGTGAGCAACACACCCTCGGGCAGATCTCGCCGAACCCTGAGTACCGCGCGCAGGCAGGCGGCCTCCAGTTCGGGACCGCGGCCGGAGGCATAGGCGACGGCGAAGGTCTGCTCGGTCGGCAGTGCGCTGCCGGGGAAGCGGGTCAAACCTTCGGCGGCGACCAATTCACCGGTCGCGACCGTGATGATGGGCTGCAGCACGATGTGCAGCTCCTGCTCGAGCCGCCGCACACGATGATCACGCACCGAGCGCGGTCGCGTGCCTCGTATGGACGTCGTCATGGGGGCCCTTCTCGAGCGGTCATAGCGCATTGCCATCGCGCCCCCACGCGCTTAACGTCAGCATAACTCTCTGGACGCATCGCCCCATAGCCCCAGATTGGTCATCGAATGGACACTGTGCGCATTCGACGGCGCGAGTTCACGGGTTGATCATGATGGCCGGCGCCGGCCACCGTCCAGAGCGAGGCGCGCCGGTCGCTCCCGGGTTATCGCAGCGCCGCGTCAGTCGACCGGCGGGCAGACGCTGCCCGGCTCCAGGCCGGCGATGATTGCCGCGCTGATGGCGTCGAGCTGGCTAACCTGCTCGGGCGTCAACCGATCGATCATGTATTCCCGCACCGCCGTCACATGCCCGTGCGCCGCGGCGGCCAATGCCGCGAAACCCTCGTCGGTAAGCGTCGCCACCTGGCCACGCCGGTCGGTCGGGCACTCCGAGCGCGAGATCCAGCCCCGCTCCTCCAGGCGATCGACGGCATGCGAAAGCCGACTCCGGGACGAGCGAGTGTTATCGGCCAATTGGCTCATCCGCAGCGACCGGTCGGGCGATTCGGACAGCCGAACCAAAATTTCGTAATAGGCGTGGGGAATTCCGGTGTCGCGCTGCAACTCACGGTCGAGTTCGTCGAACAACAGCCTGGTCGCTTCGAGGAACGAGCGCCAGGCGCGCTGTTCCTGCGCGCTGAGCCAGCGCGTCGATGCGGGTTCCGAGGCCATGCCCAAGAGTAAGTCGGGACCGGACTTAGCACTACCAGACCCGCTCGGTGTTTGGTCGCGCGCACCGGCGGGAAAAACCGAAAGGTCAAACCATCATTGCCGGAGGTGGAATACCGTGCTCGGAACAATCGTCGGACTGATCGTTATCGGTCTCGTCGCCGGCGCGATCGCTCGGCTGATCGTGCCTGGACGGCAGCACATGTCCATCATCGCCACAATCGGGCTCGGAATCGTCGGCTCTTTCGTCGGCGGCTTCCTCGGTTACGCGCTGTTCCACAAGGACAGCCAGGACGGGTTCGTCCAGCCGTCGGGCTGGATCGGGTCCATCATCGGGGCGCTCATCGTCCTGCTCATCGTGCAGGCCTACGAAAACCGTCACCACCACCGCGGCGTTTTCCACTGACTGCTCGTCGTCTGGCTAGTCCGACAACCCGCGCGCGGATCTGTTCTCCCGGCCGGGCGGAGCCTGCTCCGCCCGGCCGTAGACTTGTCCTGACGCCGACGTCCGGAATGCGGCGCTGATCGAAGGACTGTCGCTCGGTGCCTGACTCTCCCGTTCGCGTACTGCTACTGGAACAGATCCACCCCGAGGCCGATCGCGTACTGTCGAGCGCCGGATTCGACATCACCTCGCTTCCTCGCGCAATGGACGAGGACGAGCTGGTCGAGGCGATTGCGGGCTACCACCTGCTCGGCATCCGCTCCAAGACCCACGTCAGCGCTCGCGTACTCGAGGCCGCCACCGACCTCGTCGCCATCGGCGCATTCTGCATCGGTACCAACCAGATAGACCTCACCGCTGCGGCCGAGCAGGGTGTGACGGTTTTCAACGCACCGTTCTCCAACACCCGTAGCGTCGTCGAGCTCGCCATCGCCGAGATCATCGCGATGACCCGACGACTGACCGACAAGAACGCCCTGATGCACGGCGGCGTTTGGGACAAGTCAGCCGACGGCGCGCATGAGATCCGCGGCCGCACGCTGGGAATCGTCGGCTACGGCAATATCGGTACCCAATTGTCCGTGCTGGCCGAGAACCTCGGCATGA
>JAFAWL010000133.1 GCA_019241805.1 Actinomycetota bacterium | reverse complement strand
GGAGCTGCTCGGTCGCGATCAGGCGCTGCAGCGGCTGCAGGCCGCACTCGACGCGTGAGCGGCTCGGCCTCGAGCGGCTCACGCGTGGATGGCTCGCTGTTGGATGGCTCGGTCTTGAACGGCTCGGTCTTGAACGGCTCGGTCTTGAACGGCTCTGGTTCGGTGCTGAACCGATGATCCGGGCCGTCTTCTTCGACGTCGACGACACTTTGGTCGATTTCGACGCGGCATCCAAGGCCGCGTTGCGACGGATCTTCGGCGTTGAGTTCGACGTGCATACCTGGGACACGTTGGCCCGTGAGTACTACCCGCGTTACACCTCCGGTGAGCTGGGCTTCGAGGCGATGCGCTCGGCCCGGATGGCCCATTTCCTGCGCACGCTCGGCCGCCCGGACGTTGATGCCGCCGAGCTGGAAGCGCGGCGCTGGGCCGACATGCCGGAGCATTTCGTGCTGTTCGACGACGTCCGCCCGTGCCTGGACGCCGTGCGTGCCGCCGGGTACCTAATCGGGGCGATCACCAACAACGAGCCCGACCACCAGTGGGACAAGCTGCGGCGAGTCGGTCTGGATCGGGCATTCGACGCCGTCGTGATCTCAGGTGCGGCGGGAGTGGCCAAGCCCGATCCGGCGATCTTCAAGATCGCTCTGGGTGAAGTCGGCGTCGAGGCGCCCGCAGCCGTGCATGTCGGTGACAACCTCGACGCCGACGTCCGTGGCGCCGCCGGCGCGGGCCTGGCCGCGGTCTGGCTGAACCGCACGGGCCTCGAGATCCCCGACCCGGCGCCGACCTGGATCTCGGACCTGTCCGAGCTGCCGCGCCGCATCGCCGAGCTCGACGGATGACGCGCCCTCAAGGTCCCGTCGAACGCTTTGGAGGCTGACCCGTGGTTCCGGTAGAGTCCAACGTCGGTCCGGGCGGCGGTCTCGCGCGGGCGGCATTGGGGTATGGGGTAATTGGCAGCCCAACTGATTCTGGTTCAGTTAGTCTAGGTTCGAGTCCTGGTACCCCAGCGCAAGGCTGACTAGGGCCCCGTCGTCTAGTGGCCTAGGACGCCGCCCTCTCAAGGCGGTAGCGCCGGTTCGAATCCGGTCGGGGCTACTCACTCGGAATTCGCACCGTCCGCCCGCTCGGCGCACGATCTCTGCTCACCTCGCCGGGGAAGCGGCGGACCTCGTCCCGAACCCGTCGTGGGTGCGCGAATGCGTGCACAGCCCGGATCGCGACCAATGCCACCAAGACCGCCAAGGTGGCAAAGGTCCACAGCGACGACGTCGCCCCGCCCCAGAAGCGGTGGGGGACAGGCCCCACGATGTGCGTCAGGTCGGTCTTCGCTGGGCTCACCGGCGTGCTTGTCGGCTGAGGTGCCGGCACGGTGGCGGCTCCGAAGATCACGTCCGGACTATCGGCCTGCGGATCAGAGAATTCAAGCTTCGGACAACACCGGCCGGGCCTGGCCGCTGATGATGCGGTGGCGGCGGGTCACCCGGTCATTGGCACGAGGCAATCCAACACTTGGCGCGTACTGAGCGGCGCCGCGATTTCTGGGTATACCGGATCTGGCGGGGGCACGGAGGCGTACGGGGCATGGCCTGGTGGGCGTGGTTGATTGTCATCTGGGGTGCGGCGTCGCTCATGGCTGCCGGGCTAATCTCCGTGGCGTCTCATCGGGTCAAAGTTCGCCACTGACGCTGGTGCGTCCGGTGGCTTTCGCCCCCGCGTGGTCGGGTACCAGTCGGGTACACGCGTCCTACTTACCGCGTTGCGCGGCGTACCGCCTGACTCACGCCTGCGGCGAGTGCAGGTCGAGCTCGACGGAAATCGTCTTGCCGTTGCTGTGTCGTTCGACGCCCCATCTGGTTGCGAGTTCGCCGATGAGCGTAAGACCCCAGCCTCCCTCGATGTCCGGCGTCCGGGGACGGACCGTTTGAGCGTTCTGGTCAGATACGCTGATTCGTAAGAGGTTCGTCGTCAGGCTGATTTCGACGTCGACCCACTCCGAAGTGCTGTGCTTTACGGCGTTGGTGACGAGCTCGCTTGCGAGCAGTGCGGCGATATCAAAAGCATCCATCGGAATACCGACGACTGTCGTCGCGAGTGCTGAGCGGGCAAGCGCGGGAGCCAGAGGGTTGTTCGGGAATCGCTTGCGGAACTGGCCGGGGTGCCAGCCCGTCGGAGGCTGCTTCAGCGCCGCCG
>JAFAWL010000095.1 GCA_019241805.1 Actinomycetota bacterium | reverse complement strand
GGCCATGTAGTCGCCCGCAATCTGAACCGTTGAGTCGGCCGGGTAAGCATCGAGAAGTCTTTGTAGGGCTTGGTAATAGCCGACGTCGGCATGGTTGGCCGCATACGGCCACCGTTTGAGTCGAGCGCCGCGATAGTGGTCGCGCAGCTCGGGGAAGAGTCGCTCGATCAGTTCTCGTGCGGTGCCGGTCAGCCGGTCGTCGCTCCAGTCCGCGAAGTCGATATCCGGCTGGTCGGGGAAGAACGCGGTGATAAGGCTGGTGCCCGCCGGGGCGCGGTCGGGCGCCTTCACGTGTTCGAGGAACAACGTGCCGATCTCGGCGGAGGCAGCTTTGGGCACCATCACGAGAAACGGATCCTGCTCGGTTCGCTTCGAGTAGGTAAGCTGCAGCGAGCAACAACCCGAGTCTCTGGACTTTGTAAGGACCTCGGCCCCAATCGTTTTCAGCGGCTCGTAGATGTTGACAGCAGCCTGGAACGGCGTGGCGATCACACATGCGTCCGCGTCTACGCGGCTGGCTGCTCCGCCGTCGTTCTTGTAGTGAACTTCCACTCCCCCGTTGCTGTTTCGGACTTCGGTGACCGGCGAGCTCAGGCGCACGTCGAGCTTCTCGGCCAGCGCCAACGGCAGCAGCTGTAGACCGCCTTCAAGGGTCTGCATCTTCCCCGACGCGGTGATGGCACCCGCAAGAAATCCGACCACGGACGCTTCGGCCGGCGAACTCGACACCATGGAGCGGGTCACGCCGTCGAGTATCAGATCGTTCAGTTCGCGTCCGAATACCCGGTCGATGTAAGTCTCGATCGACTCGACGTCGTACTGGACTCGATTGCTCAGGTCGTAGGGATTCAGGCGGTACAGCGGCCTGAGCAGACGCAGCCCCCGCGCCATCAGCCGCAGCTTCGCGGCCGACGGCAGCAGCTTGGTGGTCAGAAATGCCCGAAGAGGTTTGCGCGTATCGAGAATATAGACGTTATTGCCCTGTACCACACCGACTTTCGGCGCGCAATCGACCACTTTGTCCGCCAAGCCTACGTCCCGAACAAGTTTCATGTATTCGGTGTAGCCGTCGGTGACGATGGTCGGACCTACATCAAAGAGAAAACCGCCCTCACACTCCGATAGCACCCGGCCGCCGACTCGGTTCAGGCTTTCAAACACGGTGACCTGACAGCCCTGCTCGTGTAACCGATAGCCGGCACTCAAACCCGCCAGCCCGCTACCGACGACGACCACACTCTTCATATCGACTCCCTGGCGAGTCCCCCGAGGTCAGGCGATTGTAGCCAGCTTTTCCAGGCTCAGTGAGTTACTCATAAATACGGGCGACCAGCTATCTCGCCGGTTAGCCTCCCGGCATGGATCGCATCTGGCAGTGGGCGTGGGATCGGTACGGACCGAGGTACTCGTGGGCGCTCTTGGCAGCTCATGGAGCGGGGATTCCATGTCCTGAAGGGAAAGTCAGCTGCCGTGCAGGTCTTCGGGCTCAACGATTAGACCGGGTCCGGCGCATCCCAAGGCACATTGGCTGACACCCAATGCGTAATGCGCTCTTCTTGGTCATTGCGGTGCAGGTGGCGCGGCGGTTGGGCGAACGTCGCATACGGCCGGCATCGCAAGACGACCCGGTCCTCCTCGACCGACATGTGCTCGACGTAGGGGCGGGCCTCATCGCCGAGCGGCTGACCCGACATGCGTCCGGCGACGGCCATCATCACGTCGACGACGAGCTCGCGGTCGCGCTCGATCACGGCATCGGCGTAGACCTGCAAGTAGCTGAACGGCCAGCGCTCGTCGAGCACGCAGATGCTCACTTTTCCGTCGCGGTCGACCGCGCGGGCCTTGCCGCGTCCCGCCATGGTCGAGATGAGGAGTTCGTCGTCCCCCGTCGGGATGTAGTACACGATCGACATGGCGGGGCCGTCGTTTTTGCGTCGGTAGCCGTATACGCAGGTGCGATGTGTGCGCACGAATTCTCGTCGCTCCGATGGGAGCATGTCGCGGTCGGTGGGAGCCACGAATGGCTCGGTGGAAAGTGGTAGGAGCATTTTGGTCGATTCGCTTTCATCGCTCATTTATGGATACCGTGTTTCCGTTATTGTGCAGGCCTGTCAAGAGCGGCCATACTTGCCCGTGTGGCAACCACCTCTGGCAAGCCAGCCAAAGCAATTCGGCCTTCCCGGGGACGACCCTCGATTCCAGTGGAAAAGATCGTCGCTACCGCGCTGCAGATAGTCGACGAGGAGGGCGCCGATGC
>JAFAWL010000064.1 GCA_019241805.1 Actinomycetota bacterium | reverse complement strand
CCTACACAGTCGTGCTGTTCGACATCCGGCCCTCGGTCTACACGGCGTCCTCCTTCGAGTCGGCCGTCGACGTCGCCGCCTCGGTCGTCTCGACCTCAGGCCTGGACAAGTCGCCGGTCGAGATGCGCCTGACCGACCGCACGGTGCTCGGCGGGTCGCGGATCCGCGACACGACCCCGATGATCGACCTACTGACGGGTGTAAAGCCGGACCCGCACGGGAGTCTGCAAGAACAGCTGTTGCTGCTGCGGCGGGCTGCCGGCGGAACCTCGCTCGTCGTGGTCACCGGCATCCTCGACTCGACCGACCTGCCCTACGTCGCTACCTTGCGCCGCCGATTCGACCGCCTAGTGGTCGTGTCGATCTCGGAGGAGCTGACCGTTCCGCTGACCTTTCCGGGTGTGCGGATCATCACCGCCGCCGATGCCGAGTCGGCCGCGGCGGCCTGGAACATGCAGAGCCGCGCATGAGCGCGACCACCACGCGGAGCCGCGCATGAGCGCGACCGTGCAGGCACCCGAACGCACCCGCAGACCGCTTCGGGCCAAGAATGTCTTCGAACTCCTGCTGATACCGCTTGCGTTGATCGCCACCGGGTTGAGCGCCGCGCCCTGGCTGCGCGCCTTTCCGTTCTCGACCATCGGTGTGCCGATCATCGGGGCGGCGGCGATCAGCGTGCTGTTGCCCGTCCTTGTCGTCGGTGTGGTCACCCGCCGGCTCCTGGTCACCGCGATCATCGACATCCTCGCGTTCCTGGGCTACACGCTGCTGTTCGTCCTCAAGGACCCGACGGCCTTTCACCAGCTTTTCGTCGACGGCTTCCGGCGTGGACCGGCCGAGCTGCTCACCTTCGCCCTGCCGCTGGTCGATCCCCCGTCGCTGATGGTGGTGCCGGTTGCCCTGTGCTGGCTCGCCGGGGCGGTGGCGGCCGAATGCATAACCCGATCGGTGACGAGCCTGCTGCCCTACCTCGCTTGGGTGAGCTGTTGCGGGGTCGCGTACGCCGCCAGCTCACGCGGCTCGGTGTTCGCCCCCGACGCGCGCGTCGAGGAGTCGATCGCGGCGGCCGCCCTGCTGCTCGCGATGGCTCTGCTGCGGGCCTGCCAATCGTGGCTGCGTGACGACACTCGATCGTCGGCGACCCAGGTCGGCAGCGATCTGCCCGTGCGGTCGACGATCCTGGGCGGTGTCTCGGCGCTCGTTGTCGTCATCGTCGCCGCGCTCGTGGTGCAGACCCACCCGTTCGGCGGTCATCCGGCCGCGCCCCAGCGGGTGGCGGCGATCAACCGACAGAGCCCGGTTACCCCGATCGCCTTCGTCGCCGGGCTGCGCGCGACGCCCGGGTCCGCCGCGACCAAGCCCATCTTGGACGTGAGTGTGAATCGCACGTCGCCGGCATTCGTAGCCCTGGGCAGCGTCGATTTCTACGACGGCGACAGCTGGTCGTTCAACCGCACCTTCCGTCCGTCCGGCGGCGTCGTGCCCGACGACCTGGATCCCACCCTCATCCCGAATTCCCCGCCGGTGACCCAGGAGTATCGCCTAGTCGGCGCCACGCTCGCCGACCAGCCCTGGCTGGCCTACGTACCACGCCCGAGCAAGATCGACGGAGTTTCGGTGAGCGTCGACCAGGCCAGTGGCATGATCGTGCCGACCGGTGCGCTGAGCGCCGGCGCGAACTACGGCGTCACGTCCGACATCGAACTGGACAATCTGCTGCAGTTGAGCAGCAGCGCCCTGCCCGCGACCTCGCCCCCGCCGCAGGATTTGCAACTGCCCGGATCATTGCGCTCGACGTTGTCCAAGGTCGTATCCGCGTTCGGCCAGGAGACCGGACAGACGACAGGCGCGGCGTTGCTGTTCCTCGAGGCGTTAGCCCGCGATTTCCAGCAGAACTACGGGCTGTCCGGCACGCCTCCGCCCGGGGCGCCTACTGTGACGGCATCGCCCAGCGGGTCGAGCCCCACCTCGGCCGGCGCCGCGGTGAGCTCGACGGCGCCGAGCGCGACCGGTAGTGCCCCCGGGGACGTCAGCGGCGGCACCAGTTTCGCCGACGTGGCCGACTCGGTGATCAATCAGCGATCGGCCACGCCGGAGCAGTACGCGACGATGTTCGCTCTCGTCGCCCGCTCGATCGGCGTTCCGGCGCGAGTCGTGACCGGCTTCCAGATCCCGAACCGCGGCCACGGCACGACGGTGCCGGCCGGCCGCTATCAGCTGACTCCGCGCAACGCCTACACATGGGTGGAGATCCCGGTGCGCGACGTCGGTTGGGTTGTCGTCGATACAGCGCCCGCCCAGTACGCCAACGGGGTGCAGAAGTCCGAGGGCGTGCAGGCCAGTGCCAGCCAGGCACCGACCCAGTCGCCGAACGCTTTGGTGACGCAGTCCAACGGCGGCCACGCGCCGGCACCGCCGAGCACGGTTCATCACGCGAACAAGCACGCCCGCGCGATCTGGCCCTGGATCGTCGCCGGCGTCGCCGCGCTCGTGCTCCTACTGCTGTTGATACTGCTTCTGCCGAAATTCGTACGCCGCCGACGCCGACGCCGGCGCAACGACCCGCGGCTTCGTCTGGTCGGCGCCTGGCAGGAAGGGCTCGACGTGCTGGCCGAGAGCGGCTTAACCGAGCTCGCCGGTCTGACCAAGACCGAGATCGCGAACGACACCCGCGCCCGGTTCGGCGACATCCCGGCAGCCCACGCGCTCGCGCTCGGCCAGGCCGCCGACACGGCGATCTTCTCCACTCAGACGAGGGTGTCCGATCCCGACGCCGACGCGGCCTGGCACACCGAGGCGGAACTTCGCCGCTCGGTGCGGCGGGAGCTGTCACTGTCCGGACGACTGGCCTCGGCGATGCGCTACAAGCGGGCGGATCGACCGCATAGGGTCGTCACCACCGAGTCGTGGAGCGAGACCGGAGAACCCGGCTCGCCGCGCCGTCGGCGCTGGCGACGTCGCCACACGCACTGAGCGGCGACGCTCAGCGGCGGCCGACGCTGGCCGTGCGGTTGCGGAAGCCGTCGAGTTGGCCGTGCAATTCCCGTAGCCGTCGCACCTGGGAGCGTGTCGCCGGCAACGGGACGACACCGCCGGCCGTATGCAGCACGAGATGCCCGTCGTTGCCGGATTCGCGAAACACCGCCTCGATACCGGTCACGGCCGCCCACGGCACGCGGGTCGAGCTGAAGCCGCTGCGGGTCGAGGCTTGCCACTGGTCGGCGATCAGCGTCGGCCGGGCCAGTCGGGCAACTGCCCAAGCCAGCACGATCACCACGATCACTGCGCCGGCACCAACGACGAGTCGGACCGCGGCCGGCGTGACCAGACTGACGGCGACGACGGCGCCGGCCGCGACGACCACCAGGACGAGCACGGCGATGGTGCCGGCGACGATCCCGGTTCCGCGTGCCGGCCAACCCCGGACGACGAGCTTGTCGACCGGCGGGGCGGCCGGGGCGTCGTCCGGCAGCTCGCCGGCGCGCGCCGACGAACCCTTGATCGCGCCGCCGGCTGAACCGAACAGTGTCGGTGGGGCGCCCGCGGCGTCGGGCAGACGGCCGTCGTCGACGCTCAGTCGGCGGGCCTCCGGCTCGACCTCCCTCACCGAATCGGTTGACGGGTCCGCTGCGTCCGCCACGTCGGGCTCCGCACGCTCGACCTCGACGCGCTCCGTCTCGACGCGCTCCGTCTCGACGCGCTCCGCCTCCGCGCGCTCGGTTTCGATGCGCAAATAGCTGAAGGTTGTCTGCGTCACGGTCGACCAGCCTTCGTCCGCGTCGTCGTCCGCGGTGTCCGTCGCCAGACCAGCACTCGACCCGGGCTCCGCGGGCAGCGCAGCCTGAGTCGAGTCGCGCGACAGAGCGGTCATGCGCGCCCCCGCGGAATCGGGGAGCACCGCCCCGGCTACGTCAGCGTCATCCAACGCGCCAAGACCGGCAGCGTCCAACACGGCCGGGTCAGCGTCGAGGATCTCGTCCGGGCTGACCTCTCGGGAGCTCTGCGCGATGTGCAGTGGATGGAAGGGCTCCGGACCGAGCACGGTGGATTGGACGACGTCGGCCGGGCGCTGGTGAATGACCGCCGCGCCGCAGACCGGACAAAATTTGACGGTGCGCACGACCAGGTGGCCCTGCGGGCACAGGCTCCACAACTCGCCCGAGTCCGGTGGCAGCTGGGGTCGGGCGGGGGGCACCGGTGGCGCCGGTGCCTTCGGCTTGACCGGTGCGCCGCCGGCCCGATGCGCCGGCCCGGGCGGGCGGCGTGGCACTGAGATCGACGGACCGCGCACCGTGCTCGGCTGCCCGATGTCGATCAACTCGCGAGCGGCGGCCGTGCTCGCGTACTCGGCCTCCGGCATGCGGCTGATCGTCGGTAGCGATCCCGACCAACCCGAGTCACGGATGAGGAACGGTGTTCGCGGCCACCCTTGCGCAACCTCCACGGCCGAGAGCTCGGCGGCGAATTCGGCGGCCGAAGGGGGCCGGTTGTCCTTCTCCTTCGACATCGCCCAGATCAGTAGATCGGACAGCTGGGTCGGCACGTCGGCCGCAGTGACCGGGCGCACCGGGTCACGCAGGATTCGCAAGATCACCGACGCGGGCGACTCACCGTCGTAGGCCCGGAAGGCCGAACGGCCGGCGATCAGTTGATAGAGCGTCGACGCGAGTTCGTAGACGTCGGTGGCCGCCGAGGTCGGACCGCCCTCGAGCAGCTCGGGCGCGGCGTGCAGCGTCGTGAAGTCGAACAGGCCCGCGGTCGTCTGCGAGGACGACTGGAGCATCGCCACACCGAAGTCAGCCAGCGCCGGCTCGCCGAACTCGGTGATCAAGATGTTCTGCGGCTTGACGTCGCGATGCAGGATCTCGGCGCGATGCGCCGTCTCCAACGCGCCGGACACCTTGATCGCGATGGACACCGCCTCGGTGACCGGCAGGCCGATACCGCCGCGGATGCGGTCGGCGACGGCTCCGTGACACAGCTCCAGCACCAGGACCGGGCGCCCGTCCGGGGTGGAGAACGAGCGATAAAGCGTGACGATGTTGGGGTGGGCGCTCAGCGCACCGAGTGCGACCGATTCACGTTCGAAAGACTCCAGCGCCCGGGCTGAGACGTCCTGGACGTTGAGCAGCTTGAGCGCGACCAGCCGTTGAGTGCCGGCCTCCCTGGCCCGGAACACCGTCGCCAGGCTGCCGCTGCCAATCTCGGTGACGTCGTTGAACCCTGGGAACAGCCCGCCGTGCCCACTTCGGTCACGCCGCCTGAGCGCCAATCGATCTCCCGGGGTTCGATGCGGACCCGTGGCGCCGTCCGCTCACGGGATGCATCCGACTGACCGCTAACCTTGCGCGTCCGCCGCGCTCGAAATCGTAGCAATTAGCGGGCCTCGGGGCGCGGTACGCGCAGGTGGTGCCGTGACAGCCGGCGTATCCACGGACCTCGGGCGCAGTAGCGCAGGATTACCCGGCCGAGCACCACACCAGGCCCGTGGGTGTTGCTGTCGCCGGCCGTCGCGACGTTGTCGCTGGTGAGCCACCACCCGCCTTCGGTCGGTCGTTCGGCGCGCTTCACGACGAGCCGGTCGGCCAGGGCGGGAAAGCGCGCGAGTACGACGTCGCCCGCTCGGATCGCCGCGTCGAGCCGCACGAGCAGCAGATCACCGTGCGCCAGCGTCGGCACCATCGAGGGGCCCGCGACCCGGGCGGTCTGCCACCGCCCACTTAGCAGTCCGCGTGAGTCGGCGGGCAGGCCGGATGTGCCGGTCGTCATGGCAATGATCGTGCCGGGCCGCGCGTATGAGGCCCGGAGTAGGGTCGCGAACGAGTGACTTTCGAGCGGATCGGGTAACCCGGTAACCAGCTTCCAGGAGGTATTCGGCATGCGGTTATTCAGCAAAACGATCACGGCATACGCGCACTGCGACCTACCGTGTGGCGTATACGACCCGGCCCAGGCGCGCATCGAGGCCGAATCGGTCAAAGCGATCATGGAGAAATACCAGGGCAACGAGGACCCGGTCTTCCGTACGCGCGCGCTGATCATCAAAGAGCAGCGCGCCGAGCTGGTGAAGCACCACCTGTGGGTGCTGTGGACGGATTACTTCAAGCCGCCGCACTTCGAGAAGTACCCGGAGCTGCACGACCTGTTCAACCGCGCCACCAAAGCAGCCGGTGCCGCCGGCGGCAAGGGTTCAGTCGACCCCGCCGAAGGCCAGAAGGTGCTCGATCTCATCGCCGAGATCGACAAGATCTTCTGGGAGACCAAGAACGCCGCCTGAGTGCCGGCTATCGACAACACCGAGGCCGGTTCCCGAGTGGAGCCGGCCTCGGTCGATGCTGCCGATCTTCCGTCCGGCACCCAGATCTGGCTGATCCGGCACGGCGAGACCGAATGGAGTAAGTCCGGCCAGCACACCGGGCGGACCGATATCCCGTTGACCGTCGTCGGCGAGGCCGAAGCTCGCGCGCTTCGACCGCTGGCGGCGTCGATCCGGCCGGCGTTGGTGCTGTGCAGTCCGCGGCGCCGGGCCCTGGACACCGCCAGATTGGCGGGCTTGCGCGTCGACGCGGTCGATGACGATCTGGCCGAGTGGGACTACGGCGACTACGAGGGCCGCACGACTGCCGAGATCCGGGCCGCCGTGCCCGGCTGGACGTTGTGGGCTGCCGGATGTCCCGGCGGTGAGTCCGCCGCGCAGGTGAGCGCCCGAGCCGATCGAGTGCTGGCGCGGGCGCGGGCCGCCTTGTCGAACGGTCCGGTCGTCTTCGTCGCGCACGGCCACATCAGTCGGGTTATCGGCGCCCGGTGGACGTCACGACCGGCGAGCGACGGACGCCACCTGATGCTCGGCACCGCCACGGTGTCGATTCTGGGCGCGGAGCACGGGCAACCGGCTCTGGCCCGATGGAACCTGCCCAATCCCTCCTCACCGGAGCTGATCCCGTGACCGAATCACCGTCGTCGTCCACGACCCCCCCGACCTCGGCCGAGGTGCCCGTCGCGGGCGCATCCGCCCTTGTCGATCCCGATATCGGCACCCCCGACACGGTCGCCGGCGGATCGGTACAGCTTCGGGTTCCGGCCGCCAGCGCCTACGTCGCGATCATCCGCTCCGTGACCGCGGGGCTTGCGGCCCGTTGCGATCTGACGCTCGATGAGATCGAGGATCTACGGATCGCCATCGACGAGGCCTGCGCGTTACTGCTTCCGCTGGCGATCCCCGGCTCGGCGCTGAGCGCGGACTTCGACCTCGAGGCCGGATCGTTGAAGGTCAGGACAGCCGTGCCGGCCCGCGACGGCGTCGAGCCGAACCGCGACGGCTTTGCCTGGACGGTGCTGGACGCGCTCGCCACTCGGGTTGACATCATGGCTGAGGACGGCCAGATCGCCATCAGCCTGACGAAGCTCCGCGAGACCGCGCAGTCGTGACCTCAGCACGCCAGACGCGGCCGGCGTCCGCGGACGAATTGTCCGGGGCGGAGCGCCGCGCGGCCAATCGGGCCGAAGCCACCAAGTTGCTCACCGAGTTGCATCAGCTGCCGGCCGATGCCGCCGAACGCTCGGCGCTGCGCGAACGGCTGGTCGAGTTGCATCTGCCGCTGGTCGAGCACCTGGCCCGGCGGTTCACGGGCCGCAACGAACCCCTGCCCGATCTCGTCCAGGTGGGTTCGATCGGGTTGCTCAAGTCGATCGATCGGTTCGAACCCGAGCGCGGGCTGGAGTTCTCGACGTACGCGACCCCGACGATCCTCGGGGAGATCAAGCGATACTTCCGCGACGCCGGTTGGTTAGTGCGGGTGCCACGACGGGCCCAGGAGTTGCAGACGACGATCGCGCGGGCGCGGGCGGATCTGTCGCAGGAGCTGCATCGAGCGCCCACGGTGAACGAGCTGGCCAGCCGGATCGGGGCTGATGCGGACGAGGTGATCGAGGCGCTGGACGTCTCGCGTGCCTACGCCGGGCTGCCCCTCGAGGCGTTGGCCGAACCGGGGCGGGACCCGTCCGACAGCCCGATCGTGGGCATCGTCGACGAGGGACTGGAGCAGGTGGAGCAGCGGGCGCTGCTGCGACCTGCCCTCGACTCGCTGCCCGAGCGGGAGCGGCGCATCCTGCTGCTTCGCTTCGTGGCCGGAAAGACCCAGACCGAAATCGCCGACATCGTCGGGGTGTCGCAGATGCAGGTCTCGCGCCTCGTCGCGCGCAGCCTGGCCCAGCTTCGCGAACGTCTCGACGCGCCCCCGGCGGCCGAGTAACCAGCGCCCCCGGGCGGCCGAGTAACCAGCGCCCCCGGCGCCCGAGTAACCAGCGCCCCCGGCGCCCGAGTAACCAGCGCCCCCGGCGCCCGAGTAACCAGCGCCCCCGGCGCCCGAGTAACCAGCGCCCCCGGCGCCCGAGTAACCAGCGCCCCCGGCGCCCGAGTAGCCAGCGGTTCCGCTAGCTCCGGTGAATGTCGCGGTCGAGTGCTTCGCGAGCCGGTGGCGTGAACACGAGATAGAGCACGACCAGTGCGGAGAGGAGAATCGGGGCGCCGTAGGCGAGCCGATCAGCTTGGAAGCTCAGGCTGTAGCTGACGGGCAGGGCCAGCAGTTCGATGACGACTATCGGGGTGCGCGCAGCCGGGCGTAACCCGAGCAGCCCACGCCCGCAGACGACGAGCAGGAGCGCGGTCGCGAGTGCCAGGGCCGAACCCAGCAGTGCGCCGGCGACGCTGTGCGGATCGCCGGTGATCGTCTTCGCGACGAGGACGATGGCCGCGACCAGCAGGCCCAGCACCTGCACTGCCACGATCGCGACGGCGACCCGGACGGACGTCGGCACGGCGTCGCGTGAGTCGGCCATGGCCCGCACCCTACGTCGTGCGCCGGCACCGGAGACGATCGAGGTCGCCGGTATCGTGCGGGAAATGCGCGCCCTCGTCGTCGTCAATCCGCGGGCGACGGCGACCACTTCGCGCGAACGCGATGTGCTGACCCACGCCGTCGCCAGCGAGGCCACGGTCGAGATCGAACACACGCTCAACCGGGGCCACGCCTCGGCGCTTGCCTGCCGAGCGATGCGCGACGGCGTCGACCTCGTGATCGCCATGGGGGGTGACGGCACGATCAACGAGGTCGTGAACGGGTTACTCACCGACGGCGTCCACGAGAAGGTGCCGGCGCTCGGCGTCGTACCGTCCGGCTCCACCAACGTCTTCGCGCGGGCCTTGGGGCTGCCCAACGACGCGGTCGAAGCGACCGGCGTGCTGCTCGACGCGCTGCGCTCGGACCGGCGTCGACGGGTGAGCCTGGGTCGGCTGCAGGCCGACGACGACGAGGACCGTTGGTTCGTCTTCGCCGCCGGCATCGGCTTCGACGCCGCGATCATCGCGCGGGTCGAGCGCTTGCGGCAGAAGGGTCACGAGTCGAACGAGATCCTCTACGCCCGGGCGGCGCTCCGGGAATTTCTGGCCACCGACCGGCGCCATCCCGCCCTTCGGCTGTCGCTGCCCGACGGCAGGGGACTGGACGCGGTGCACTACGCGATCGTGGCTAACACCGATCCGTGGACCTTCGTCCGAACACGCGCGCTGCATCCCACGCCCGAGGCCTCGTTCGACAGCGACCTGGACATCTACACACGCACCAGCATGGGGTTGCCGGCGACCGGCCTAAGCTTCCTGCGAATCGCCCGCCAGAATTCACGGGCCGGCGGTTGGGGCGCCGGCGTGCTGCACGACGTGGAAGATTTTCGTCTCGACGCGAGCCGCCCAACCCCCGTCCAGGTCGATGGCGACCTGCTCGGTGAGCGGCGCTCGATTCGCTTCCTCAGCGTTCGCCAAGCGCTCACCGTCCTGGTTTAAGCGGTTTTATAGGTCTTCAATCGGGGCACAATCGTCGTCGGCGACACCCGCCGACGTAGATCGCTTGCCGGATCTCGCAAACTCCGCAAGGCTTGTCAGCTTGGACAAGGCGCGATCCACCGGTCACCACCGGTAGCCACCGCCCTGTGCGCAGGTCGACAAGCGAAATGCTTGCCATGACCACCTGCTCGTGAAAGAATTCACAAGCGACGGAAGCCAACGGGACTTCGGTCGCGACCATGCAGAGGAGAAATACCGATGGACTGGCGTCACCGCGCGATCTGCCGTGACGAGGACCCCGAGCTGTTCTTCCCGATCGGGAACACGGGACCCGCGTTGCTTCAGATCGAGCAGGCCAAAGCCGTCTGCCGCCGCTGCCCCGTCATCCAGGACTGTCTGGCCTGGGCGTTGGAAAGCGGTCAGGACGCCGGGGTCTGGGGTGGACTGTCCGAGGACGAACGTCGTGCGCTCAAGCGCCGCAACGCCCGTGCGCGCGCACGGATGGCGTGATCGGCCCTCAGCTGAGCACCGCCCGCTGACCGGGCCGCCGAGCAAGATCCGGCGCCGAGGCGAGAAAGCGTCGAACGGCAAGATCACTACTCGCTCTGCCGCTCCCACTGGCTGTGCCGCTCCTTACTGGCTGTGCCGGTCCCTACCCGCTCTGCCGGGCGAGCGGGACAACGATCACGGCCTCGGTGCCGGCCGATCCCGCCGCTCGCGGCCGGATCTCGATGGTGCCCGACAGTTCCGCCCCGACGAGGGTGCGCACGATCTGCAGGCCGAGGCGATCGCTGCGCTCGATGCTGAACCCCGGCGGTAGACCACGACCGTCGTCCAGCACGCGCACCGTCAGGCGGGCCGGTACGCGACCGGCTTCGACGACCACCTCGCCGCCGGCCCGGTCCTGGAATGCATGCTCGATCGCGTTCTGAACGAGTTCGGTCAACACGAGCACGAGCGCGGTCGCGGTCTCGGCCGGCAGATCGCCGAAACTGCCCTCGCGCCGAATCGTCAGCCGATCGCCTGATCCGGTCAGGTCGACCAACATGCCCAAGAGCCGGTCGACGATCTCGTCGAAGTCGACCTCCTCGTCCATCGACACCGACAACGTCTCGTGGACCAACGCGATCGAGCTGACCCGGCGCATCGACTCTTCCAGAGCCGTGCGGGCCTCCGGGACGGTCACGCGGCGGGCCTGCAGCCGAAGCAGTGCGGCCACGGTCTGCAGATTGTTCTTGACGCGGTGGTGGATCTCACGGATCGTGGCGTCCTTGCTCATCAACGCCCGATCCCGGCGCCGAAGCTCGGTGACGTCCTGCATGAGCACCAGCGCACCCAGCGTGTCGCCCCGTGGTCGCAGCGGCAGCGCGCGGAACAGCACCGTCGCTCCCCCGCCTTCGACCTCGATCGAGAGCGGCGAACCACCGTCGATCGCGTCTTGCACGGCCTGAGCCAGATCGCTGGCGTCGAAGGGGTCGTCGGCCACCGTGCTCGTGAGTGTCGCGACCGGCTCGCCGACCACCGGCCCGGTGACCCCGAGCCGCCGAAACGCCGACAGACCGTTCGGGCTGGCGTACAGGATCGTGCCGTCCCGCTCGACGCGCAATAACCCGTCCCCGACCCGCGGGCCCCCACCCTCTTCCACATCGGAATCGGATCCGGGAAACGTGCCGTCGGCCACCATCACGGAGAGATCTGACGCGCTTTGGAGATAGACCAACTCCAGTTGGCTGGGAGTGCGGATACCGGCGAGATTGCTGTCGCGACCGAGTACTGCGATCACGTCGTCCTTATAACGGATCGGGATCGACTCCCGGCGGATCGGCAGGTCGCCGTCCCAGTCAGGATCGGTTTCCCGACAGATCCGCCCCTCGCCGAGGGATACCCGCATGGTCGCCTCGCGAGCGCCGTCGGCTATGTCGCCGACTTGGTCGTAGAGGTATGCGGTCGGGCCCGTCGTCGGGCGACACTGGGCCACGCACAGCAGGCGCCCCTCGTCGACCTCGACCCAGAGCAGCAGGTCGGCGAAGCTCAGATCAGCCAGCAGCTGCCACTCGCCCACGAGCTGCTGCAGATGCCGTACCTGCTCGTCGTCCAAACTGGACCGACGGGCGAGCAGCTCGGTTAGCGCGGCCATAGGATGATGAGGGTGTCACGCCCGCCGATGCGAGGCGACACGGGGCGACACGGGGCGCTCGGTCGCGCTATTCGGCGCGGTATTCGACGTGGCTGATTTCGACGGTCACCTCGGTGAGCCGCACGCGAATCGTGTTGCGCAGGCTCTCCGGAGCGCGATCACCACCACAACAGCGGGCCACCAGCGATTTCACGTCTTGTTCGAGGCCGTACTGCTGGAAGCACGGCGCGCACGCGTCCAGGTGAGCGCGGATCCGGCCGACCACGGCCGGGTCGTCGCCCTCGTCGTCGAGGTAGAGATAGACATCGCGCAGCACGTCCTCGCAGTCGATGCCACCGGGACCGAAGCCTTGCGGGGTCGAATTCACGACGCACCTCCCATGCCGGCACCGATCAATCCGCGCTCACGCGCGTAGTCCGCGAGCAACGCCTGCAGCTGGCGACGACCCCGGTGCAAGCGGGACATCACGGTGCCGATCGGCGTGCCCATGATTTCGGCGATCTCCTTGTAGGCGAATCCCTCGACGTCGGCGAGGTACACCGCCAACCGGAAGTCCTCGGGCAGCTGCTGCAGGGCGCTCTTGACGTCGGAATCCGGCAGGTGGTCCAGCGCTTCGACCTCGGCCGAGCGCAGTCCGGTCGACGTGTGCGATTCGGCTCGGGCGAGCTGCCAGTCCTCAACGGTGTCGCTGTTGCTCTCCTGCGGTTGCCGCTGCTTCTTGCGGTAGGTGTTGATGAACGTGTTGGTCAGGATGCGATAGAGCCACGCCTTGAGGTTGGTGCCCTCGGTGAACTGGTGAAACGCAGCGAAAGCCTTGACGAACGTCTCCTGCACGAGGTCCTCGGCATCGGCCGGGTTTCGGGTCATCCGCATCGCGGCGGCATAGAGCTGATCCAGGAATGGCAGCGCGTCGCGCTCGAATCGCGCGCGCCGCTGTTCGACTGTCTCTTCCTGAGCCATCCGATCCTCTCCTGCCGGTGCGCCGGTGCCCCGACCAGTCGAGGATACGGCTCCCGGTCGCTGCCCTCGGCTCGGGAGCGCGCGCCCCGGACCGCCGGAGGCGGGTCGCCGGGACGCACGACGCCCTCGCGGCGACGCCAGCTGCGCCACTGCCATGCTCTGCACTCCGATCCCGTTCTGCCCTGGTGCCTGTGTGGTCCGAACGTCACTGCCCGGGCTCGAAATTCCCGAGCTGAGCCGCGCGCTGCGTAGGCTCCGGCTGCGTGGCGACCGGAACCCCAGCGACCGCGCTGCTGACCCGCGAGCGGGTGGCGCACACCTTGCATCCTTACCAACACGATCCCCGCGCCGAGGCGTTCGGGGAGGAGGCCGCAGCGGCCCTGGATGTCGCTGCCGACCGAATCTTCAAGACGCTGATCGCGGTCATCGATGGCCAGCTGACGTGCGCGGTCGTGCCAGTCTCCGGACGGCTGGACCTCAAGGCCGTGGCCGCGGCCCGCGGTGGCAAACGGGCCGAGATGGCCGAGCCCATAGCCGCTCAACGGGCGACCGGCTACGTGGTCGGCGGGATTTCGCCGTTGGGGCAGAGGTCTCGGCTTCCGGTCGTGCTCGACCAGTCCGCTCTCGGCTTCCCCACGGTCTTCGTGTCGGCCGGCAAGCGCGGCGTGCAGGTCGAACTCGCCCCGGCCGATCTCGTGCGATTGACTCGGGCGACGGTGGCCGCGATAGGCGCCCACGGGTGAGCTCGTCAGTAGCCGTTGCGTGCGTTGCGAGGCCGGATCCGTGGATCAGGCTTTGTGCAATGTGGGCCGGTAAGTGAGTTCCTGGATGCGCCCATCGAGCAGGCGACTGTCGAGCATCTCCAAATCGAAGTCGTCCGCTCCGCCGAAGATCGGGTCGTCGCCGGTCCGGCCGGCGATGACCGGAAAGATCGTGACCTGGACGCGGTCGACGAGACCGGCGCCCAGTAGCGCGCGATTGAGCGAAAGGCTGCCGTGCGAGCGGAGCGGCACATCGCTGTCCTGTTTGAGCCGGGCGACGACCTCGACGGCGTCGCCGCGTTCGACGGTCGCGTCCGGCCAGTCTTGAGGACCGTCGAGCGAACTGGACACGACCGTCGCCGGCAGGCTACGCATCCGCTCGTTCACCGGGTCGAGGTCTCGTATCGCACCCGTTCGCGGACCGATCATGGAGACGAACATGCCGAAGGTCGTCGCTCCGAGCACCAGGCGCTGTGGCTGCGAGTACTGGGCCAGGCGGCGTTCGAGAAACTCCGGGCCGTCCTTGCCCCAGTAACCGCCCCAGTCGCCGTGCTCGTCGTAGCCGCCGAAGCCGTCCAGCGAACAGAAGACGTCGAAGGTGTACGTAACCGCCATCGCCCCAGCCTGGTTCGAGCCGGCGACCAGCGCAAGCAAAGACCGGGAAGCGTGAGCCGCTGTCCCGCGCTCGATCTTCAGCTGAAGGGGGTCGTGGCCGACCCGCAGGCCGAAGGTGCGCACCAGCCCGCGCCGAGTGGCTTGTTCGTTGTGCTCATCCACCAGCAATTCGAGCCGGACGTCGCGCGCAGGAATGTAGAACTGCGGGGAAGTAGGGCTGTTCCCACACGTATAAGCCTTCGATGGTGTCGAGCACGAGTTCGCCGCCGGCAAAAGGCGCGGATCCCACGCGGTACCGGCTCGACGTGATCGGCCTCGACCAAATTTCCCGGATATCCGTTCATAACGTTGGGCAACGCGCCGGGTCATGCGGTCCTATTCCGCAACGGCGGCACGGCGAGGGCGTCAGGCGAAGTCTTCTTCGCGATATTCCGCCTCGGCTCGTCGCCCAACCCGCTCGACCTCGTTGATACGCAACTCCACCCGGCGGATCTTTCCACTGATTGTCTTAGGGAGATCGGCAAACTCCAGGCGACGGATCCGCTTGTAGGCCGCGAGATGTTCGCGGGCGTAGCCGAGAATGTCGGCCGCGAGTTCACTGCTGGGCTGGTGGCCGGCGACGAGCGCGACGTAGGCCTTGGGCACTGACAACCGCACATCGTCCGGGGCCGGGACGACGGCCGCCTCGGCCACCGCCGGGTGCTCGATCAGCACGCTTTCCAGCTCGAAGGGACTGATGCGGTAATCGCTGCTTTTGAAGACGTCATCGGTACGTCCGACGTAGGTGATGTAGCCCTCGGTGTCTCGGGAGGCGACGTCGCCGGTGTGATACCGCCCGTCGGCGAACGCGGCCTCGTTCCGCTCGTCCTCCCCCTGGTAGCCGACCATGAGGCCGACCGGCCGGACGGGACGGTACGACACACATATCTCGCCCTCGTCACTGATCTCACCCGTGACCGGATCGATCAATTCGATGTCGAAGCCGGGCATCGGTCGACCCATTGAGCCCACCTTCACCGGCTGGCCGGGTGAGTTCCCGATCTGCAGCGACGTCTCGGTCTGGCCGAAGCCGTCGCGAATCGTCAAGCCCCACTCGCGCCGGACGTGCTCGATCACCTCGGGGTTGAGGGGCTCGCCGGCGCCGACGACCTCACGCAGCGACGTCTGCCATTGCTTCAACGGCTGCTGGACGAGCATCCGCCACACCGTCGGCGGCGCACAGAACGTCGTCACGTGCGCGTCCCGCAAGACATCGAGCATCGCAGCGGCATCGAACCGGTCGTAATTGAAGATGCAGATGGTGGCCCCGGCGAGCCAGGGCGCGAACACGCATGACCAGGCGTGCTTGGCCCATCCCGGACTAGAGACGTTCAGGTGTACGTCGCCGGGACGCAGGCCGATCCAGTACATGGTCGACAGGTGGCCGATCGGATAGGTGACATGCGTGTGCGAGACCAGCTTGGGCAACGCCGTCGTGCCCGAGGTGAAATACAGCAGCAGCGGATCGTCGGCCTCCGTCGGAAACTCCGGTGAGTACGTGTCGAGGCTTTCTTCGGTGTCGGCATAGCGCAGCCAACCGGGCACCGGTGCTCCGACCGCGATCCGCAGATATCCGCCGCGCACCGTCGAGAAGCGTTCGGTCAGCTCGGAACGAGCGATGACGGCGCCGACATCCCCGCGATCGACCCGGTCGCGCAGATCGGCGGGTGAGAGCAGCGTGCTCGCCGGGATGATCACCGCCCCCAGCTTCATTGCGGCGAGCGTCGCCTCCCAGAGTTCGACCTGATTGCCGAGCAACAGCAGTAGGCGCGTGCCCCGGCCCACGCCGTGTGATCGCAACCAGCCGGCGACTTGCGATGAGCGCCGACTGAGGTCGCCGAATGTCCAACTGGCCTCGCTGCGGTCGTCCTCGATGATTCGCAACGCGGGGTGGTCCGGGCGCTCCGCGCTCAATATTGCGTCGAACCAGTCGATCGCGAAGTTGAAACGCGCGGGTCGCGGCCAGCCGAACGTCGATCGAGCGGTCGCGTAGTCGTCCCGATGGGCGAGGAGCAGGTCACGCGCCGCCCGTAGCTGCTCTCCGGGCGAACTGGCGACCGAGGCAGTGGTTGGGGCGGGCAGGTGTTCACTCGGCGTCATGGCCCGACCCTGGCATGGGTGGTCAGTGTTGTCACGAACTGGGCGACAGCCGAGGCGACGATATCGGTCCGCTTCGTCAGTCCGTGGTCGGCTCCGGGCACGCTCACGATCACTCGCCCGT
>JAFAWL010000349.1 GCA_019241805.1 Actinomycetota bacterium | reverse complement strand
TGCACGACCTCGGACTCCACGACCAGACCCAACGCATCGTGCGGGCCGCGGTCTCCGACCTCGACCCCTCCCGGGTCCGCCGACTGGCCATCGACACCGCGTTACTAGCGACGTCACTGGCCGAGTCCGGGCAGGTCGAGGAAGCGTGCGCGGTCGGACGAGAGGCGGTTGCTCATACCGGCCGCACACAGTCGGTCCGAACGAGGTTGCGCATCAACGACATGCGCCGAGCCCTGAGCCGGTACGCCGGCCATTGCGATGTCGCCGCTCTGGAAGAGTTGATCCGCGAGACCGTCGGCCACTATCACTGAGCGGTGAACTGCCGGTAGAGGCCGAACTCCGCGTTCAGGGCGGCTTCGGCGTGCGTTGCGTGGGGAAAGCCGTGGCCGGCGCCGTCGAACACGACCAGACGATGCGGGATGCCCTGTGTGCTGAGGGCATCCGCCAGCTCGACGACATCGCGCACCGGCGCGATCGTGTCCTCGGAGCCGTGCATCAGCAGTACCGGTCGATGAATCTCCGCGGCACGTACCGCTCCGGCCAGCCCGGCCAGCCGTCGTGCGTGTGGCTGTTGGAAGCGGGCGGCCGTTTGCGCCCACCGCTGTGGATTGACGATCGAGTGCGCGGCGACAGCAGCCGTGAACGGGCTCGTCGGGTCGCTGACCGCCTTGAGCGCGGTGTACCCGCCCGCGCTCTCCCCGCTGATGAAGACCTGACCGGCGACCGCGCGGTCCGTGTCGATCAAGTGCTCGGCGATCGTGCGGCAGTCAGCGACGTCGTAGTCGCCCCAATGGCCGTACAGGCTTTCTCGGAACGCCCGGCCGTAACTGGTGCTGCCGCGGTAGTCGACGGCCGCAACCGTGTATCCCCGCGCTGTGAAGAACTGAACTCGCCAATCCCTGCGTTCGTGCATGTTGTCGGTCGGCCCCGGATGCGGACAGACGATCAACGGGGCACGCCACGGCCCTGACGCGCCCGTCGGCGGGTACACCAGTGCGTTCAACACCGAGCCGTCGGCCGCGCTCAGCGTCATCCGCTCCGGCGTCGACAACGGAACGTCAGGCTCCGCCCCTTGGGCGACGACCTGAACCGCGTGGGGAGGGTCGGGATCAACGATCACGACATGCGGACCGGTGAGCGGTGAGGAACCGATCATCGCCAACCGATCGCCATACGCAACCAGATACGGTCGAAAAGAAGTATAGGGTGATTCTATCGGCCGGATCTCGCCGTCGGGCTGCCGGACTACCAAAATATCTCGGGCACCGTGTTTCTGGATCAACCCGATCCGATCATCGGGAAGAAACGCATATCCGCGATAACTCGGCTCCCACGGTGCGGAAGCACAGTCGACGGCCATCGGGGCAACCGGCACGACGGATGCGCCGTCCCAGCGATGCAGGTTCCACCACCCCGACCGATCAGACTGGAAGTACAGGGCCCCGTCCGGTCCCCACCGTGGCTCGAGAACGGACTCGTTGAGACCGCCTGCGACCAGCACCGACGGCTCCACGTGATCGCGGTGCCATCTCGCGTCCCGCCGTTCGGTCGCATCCCACGGCATCTGGTCGCTCGACCAGCGCAACCACGCCAGCCGCCCGCGCGGCCCTGCGGCAGGGGCAGCCAGGAAATCGTCGCTCACCAACACCGTTTTTTGACCGTCCGCGAGCATCACGATGGCGTCGGCGGCATGTGGTCCGTACGACTCGCGAACGGCGAGCAATCCTCGATCACTGGCTACGAGATCGCCGTAACGATCACCGGTGTCAGCGTGTGCGCTTCGCCAAGGCTCACCCGATCGCGCAAAGACGACATGTGAATCGTCTGACCTGACCGCAAAGCAGAGGTCGCCGACGACCGCGTAAATGCCGCCGCCGTAGCCGTGCAGGGCCGAGCCGACGTTCAGATCAGGTGGCGTGCGGATCACTGCCCCGCCGCGTTCTGTCCAGTTCACTATTTTCGTGCGGGAATCGGTACCAGAACCGCGTTCCGACCACGCAAGTCCGCCGTCTACGGCCGAGAGTTCGTTCAGCTTGAAGGCTGCCGCGCCAACGATCTGCCGCGCCGTCAACATGCCCGCACCGAGCCCCCCGACGTGGGCCGAATGGCAAGTGTGACCCCGACTGTGACCCCCATTGTCGAAATGTGCGGCTGCCACTGTGACCGACGTCGGCGGTCTAGTCGCGACATGACAAAGAACAAGCACCTGACCACAAACGGCAATGACACGACAGGCCGCCTACTCGGCGGCGTCATCAGCGGAATCGTGGAGAATCGACGCGGGAGCGCAGCTCACAGCGTCAAGCCTAGCCCTCAAGATCGCATTCGGCACTCCTGGCGGCGGCCGACCTACTTGTCGGTCCGCCAAGCGGCATGGCTGCTCGGAGTGCCGACCTCCGTCATTCATCGCGCGATCCGCGTCGGCACGTTGCCCGCGGTCCACCGGAGATCACGGCTGGTCGTGACGGAGAACGACGTTCAGCGACTCTTTCGCGGCGACGCGTCATGACCCAACGCGACGATTGGCACCTGGTCGGCGTGGAAGTCCTGAGCATCATCGCCGAGCGCTTGACGGGGT
>JAFAWL010000400.1 GCA_019241805.1 Actinomycetota bacterium | reverse complement strand
CGAGTCGAACGTCGCGCGCGAGTACGAGCGCAACGTCGAGCGCTACACCCTGCTGCGCTGGGCCCAGCACGCTTTCCAGAACTTCCGCGTCGTGCCGCCGGGCACCGGCATCGTCCACCAGGTCAACCTCGAGTACCTGGCCCGCGTCGTCTTCGTCGATCCCAAGGCCGCCGACGCCCCGCTCGCCTACCCCGACACGCTGGTCGGCACCGACTCGCACACCACCATGGTGAACGGGCTGGGCGTCCTGGGCTGGGGCGTCGGCGGCATCGAGGCCGAGGCGGCGATGCTCGGCCAGCCGGTGAGCATGCTCATCCCGCGCGTCGTCGGGTTCAAGCTGACCGGCGAGCTGCCCGAGGGGTCGACCGCCACCGACCTGGTCCTGACGATCACCGAGATGCTGCGCAAGCACGGTGTCGTCGGCAAGTTCGTCGAGTTCTACGGACCGGGCGTCGGCGCAGTCCCGTTGGCCAATCGAGCCACGATCGGAAACATGTCACCGGAGTACGGCTCCACCTGCGCACTGTTCCCCATCGACGAGGAAACGCTTCGCTATCTGCGTTTCACCGGTCGCCCCGAGGATCAGGTCGACCTGGTAGAGGCATACGCCAAGGCCAACGGCCTATGGCACGATCCGGCCGTCGAAGCGGACTACTCCGAGACCCTCGAGCTGGACCTGTCAACGGTCGAACCGTCCCTCGCGGGTCCCAAGCGGCCACAGGACCGCGTGCCGCTCAACCGCGCCAAGGTCATGTTCCGCGAAGCCCTCGCGAATTACGCGGACGGCGACTCCGTACAGGACGCGGTCGACGAATCCACCGCCGAGTCCTTCCCGGCCTCGGATGCGCCGGCCGTTCCCGACTCGGATGGCGCGGCGGGGAGTGACAGCACGCGCGTGCCGTCGGCATCCCGCGGCGCGCACGGTCGGATATCGGCGCCGACCCCGGTGACGCTAACGGACGGCACCGACTGCGTGATCGACCACGGCGCGGTCGCGATAGCCGCGATCACCTCGTGTACGAACACCTCCAACCCGTCCGTCATGGTGGCCGCTGCGTTGCTGGCGAAGAACGCGGTCGAACGGGGACTGTCGCGCAAGCCCTGGGTCAAGACGACGCTCGCGCCGGGGTCCAAGGTCGTGATGGACTACTACGACCGAGCCGGATTGACGCCTTACCTCGACAAGCTCGGATTCAATCTGGTCGGCTACGGCTGCACGACCTGCATAGGCAACTCCGGACCGCTGCCGGACGAGATCAGCGCCGCGGTGAACGACAGCGATCTGGCGGTGGTCAGTGTGCTGTCCGGCAATCGCAACTTCGAAGGCCGCATCAACCCGGACGTAAAGATGAACTATCTTGCGTCGCCGCCACTGGTGGTCGCCTATGCGCTCGCCGGATCGATGGACGTCGACGTGACGACGGAGCCGCTCGGGCGGGGTCGCGACGGGCAGCCGGTCTACCTCCATGACATCTGGCCCTCGCCGGCCGAGGTGCAGCGCGTGGTCGACGAGTCGATTGCCAGCGAGATGTTCACCCGCGACTATGCCGACGTGTTCCGTGGCGACGAGCAGTGGCGGACGCTACCGACGCCGGAAGGTGACGTTTTCGAGTGGGAAGCTGACTCGACCTACGTGCGCAAGCCCCCGTACTTCGAGGGCATGCCCTCGCAGCCGACGCCCGTTACCGATATCCACGATGCCCGCGTGCTCGCGGTGTTGGGCGACTCGGTCACGACGGATCACATCAGCCCAGCCGGCTCGATCAAGGCCGACTCCCCCGCCGGTAGGTACCTGTCCGAGCACGGCGTGGACCGCAAGGACTTCAACTCCTACGGCTCGCGCCGCGGAAATCACGAGGTGATGATCCGCGGCACGTTCGCCAACATTCGTCTGCGCAACAAGCTCGCCCCGGGCACGGAGGGCGGCGTGACGCGGGACTTCACCCAGTCCGACGGGCCGGTGAGTTCGATCTACGATGCGTCACGCAATTACCTCGATGCGGGTACGCCGCTGGTCATCCTGGCCGGCAAGGAGTACGGCTCCGGTTCCTCACGCGACTGGGCAGCCAAGGGCACCGCGCTGTTGGGCGTGCGGGCCGTCATGGCCGAGTCCTACGAGCGGATCCACCGATCGAATCTGATCGGTATGGGCGTGCTGCCGCTGGAGTTCCCGGATGGGCAGACGGCGGAATCGCTCGGGCTGACCGGCCAGGAGACGTTCACGATCACCGGCATCGAGCGGCTCAACGAAGGCTCCACTCCGGCGCGGGTCTCGGTCACGGCGGACGACAAGAGCTTCGAGGCGGTGGTGCGCATCGACACCCCCGGCGAGGCGGACTACTACCGGCACGGCGGGATCCTCCAGTTCGTCCTCCGTTCGCTGCTGTAGCCCGCGGCTGACCCTTGGTGTCAGGCTGAGGCATGCCGTTGTCCGACGGAGCCGTCGCGCTTCTCGCCGACCAGGTCGCTGAGCTCGTCCGCTCCTGGCTCCCGGATGCCGACCGCGTCGACGTGCGAATTACTCCGCAGCCCGGCGACGACCCGTACCGCTGGCCCGGCCGCTCGGTCTGGTCAGTGGACTTCGAGGTTGCCGCACGGGGCGAGGCCAGCGTGCGCCTGAGCGGCGACCTCGAACCCGTCGAGGCACTCGAACGGCTGGTCGACGGGCTCGGGCAACTGAGCGAGTCACCCGGGTATTGGGGGCGGCCGGTCCCGCCATGTCGTCCCGGCCATGCCCACCCGGCCCGGGTGGATCGGGACGGTCCGGCCGTGGTCATCCGCTGCCCGAGTACCGGCGAGACGGTCGCGCGCATGGTCGCGGCCGAGCTTGGTTGAGGACCGGCGTTCGTAAGCGTTTGCAGATCGCGGGCCGGGGTCACCGGCCGGTTCCGGGGCAAGCACACCATCGTTTCCGCTACTTCTCGGCCTGGGCACGAGGACGTAACGACTTGATCTCAGCGTGGTGCGCAACTCTCATCCAGGGGATATGTTCGCGCACACAACATTCCTCTCCTGGCCTGCGGGGATCCGCGGCCGGCTACCACCGCGAAAGGCGGAACGCCCATGCGCAAGCGCGCAATCGGCATCATCGTCATCGGCGTCGCGGCTGCGATCACGATGAGCGCGTGCTCCTCGAGCAAGAAGAGCAGCGGCTCGAGCAGCTCGTCCGCAGCTGGTGGCGGCGCCTCGGCGTCGTCGAGCTCGAGCTCCGGCGGAAAGCTTGACGGCAAGGGCGCGAAGGTCGGCATCATCCTGCCCGACACCAAGTCCTCCCAGCGCTGGGTCACGTCCGACCCGGATGCCCTGAAGGCCGACTGTCAGAAGAACAACCTCTCCTGCGACATCCAGAACGCCCAGGGCAGCGCGGCGACCATGAAGACCATCGCCGAGAGCATGGAGTCCGAGGGCGTGAAGGTCCTGATGATCGTCAACCTAGACAACGCTTCCGGCGCCGCGATCGAGTCCGAAGCGGCGAGTAAGGGCATCACGACGGTCGACTACGACCGCTACACCGAGGGTGGCAGCGCGGCTCTCTACGTGTCCTTCGACGGCGTGGCCGTCGGCAAGGCGCAGGGCCAGGCGCTGACGCAATGCTCGCAGGTCAAGGGGCAGAGCGCGGTGCAGTACGTCGACGTCAACGGCTCGCCGACGGACTCGAACGCCGCCGCGTTCAAGCAGGGCTACGACAGCGTCCTGTCGACCCAGCAGGGCTGGACCAAGGACGACGACCAGTCGATCGCCAACTGGGACAACCCGACGGCCGGCACCACGTTCTCCTCGATGCTCGCGGCGCACCCCCAGCTGACCGCCGTGATGGTGGCCAACGACGGTATGGCCAACGCTGTCATCGGCGTGTTGCAGAACCAGCACCTCAACGGCAAGGTCGCGGTGTCCGGTCAGGACGCCACGGCGCAGGGTCTGCAGCACATTCTCGACGGCGACCAGTGCTTCACGATCTACAAGCCGTCCACCGAGGAAGCCGCCCCGGCCATCGACGCGATCACCCAGATCGTGAACGGTCAACTGCCCAAGACCACGGCTACGGTCAAGGACACGACCAACGGCAAGTCGATCCCGGCCATCCTGGCCGCGCCCGTCGCCATCACGACGGCAAACGTGGCCCAGCCGATCAACGACGGCTACACCCCGAAGGATCAGGTCTGCACCGGCGCCTACGCGGCCAAGTGCACCTCGGCAGGCGTGAAGTAACTGCCAACGCGGCGGCCGTGGTGAGCCCGAGACCCGGGTTCACCGCGGCCGTCGGCGGTTCCATTCGTCGGGAGGAGCGAGGAGCATCGGCATGGTGAGCGATCAACCGATCCTGCAGTTGCGCGGCGTAAACAAAAGCTTCGGTCCGGTACATGTGCTGCACAACGTGGACTTCGAGGCGCGCGCCGGCGAGGTAACCGCGCTGGTCGGCGACAACGGCGCCGGCAAGTCGACGATGGTCAAATGCATCGGCGGCACGTACACCATCGATTCCGGCGAATACCGGTACGACGGCAAGCCGGTCGCCGTACACAGCCCGCGCGACTCGGCCGCGCTCGGCATCGAGATCGTGTACCAGGATCTCGCGCTCTGCGACAACCTCGACATCGTCCAGAACATGTTCCTCGGCCGGGAGCGCCTCAACAGCTTCGTTCTCGACGAGATCTCGATGGAGAAGGCGGCGCAGTCGACGCTGGCGTCGCTGTCCGTGCGCACGGTGAAGTCCGTGCGGCAACGTGTGTCCAGCCTGTCCGGTGGCCAACGGCAGACGGTCGCGATCGCCAAAGCGGTGCTGTGGAACTCGCGCGTCGTACTGCTCGATGAACCCACCGCCGCGCTCGGCGTCGCCCAGACGGCCCAGGTGCTCGACCTCGTCCGACGCCTGGCTGACCAGGGCCTGGCCGTCGTGCTCATCTCGCACAACATGAACGACGT
>JAFAWL010000299.1 GCA_019241805.1 Actinomycetota bacterium | reverse complement strand
TGGAGGCGCAGGCGGGGCATGAAGCTCCGGCGTCGTCGACAGCGAGGGTGAGGTGCTGGACATGCTCGTGCAGAAGCGCCGGAACAAAGCGGCAGCGCCGAGGCTGTTGCGCAAGCTGCCGCGCAGGCACGGTATCCGGCCCGAGGCGATCGTCACCGATGGGCTGAGCTCGTAGGGGGCCGCTCTGGGTCTGATCGGGCTGGCTCGGCGGCACCGACCTGGCCGGCTGCGGAGGAGCAACCGAGCCGAAAACTCGCAGCTGCCGCTCCGGAGACGGATCATTCAGCGGTTCCATCGCAGGGCTCGGCCCAGCTATTCGTTTCAACCCACGCCGCCTTCTACAATGCGCTCTATGTTCAGCGCCATCTTCTCTCTCGCCAGTCGTTCCGCGTCTTGAGAGATGAGGCGGAAAGCGTCTGGGCCACCGCAACCGCCTGACCTCCTGGCTCCCAAGCCTCCAGCCGCCCGGCTCGGTTAACTTGTCAACACCGCTGAGGCTGCTCCAGGTGCGCAAGCCCGCTCTATAACTGTGCGCCGCTGCGGTCTTCTGGGGCTCAGCGGCGGAGTGGCGTCGCGGCGCGGATCATGTCGCGGGTCAGCGGCGGCGTCAGCATCTCCAGGAAGTCCAGGATGAAGCGGCGTAAATAAGCGTTGCGGCGGAACGACACCAGCGTCGTGCTCGCCTCGAACAAGTGGCTCGCATCGAGGGCACGGATACCTGAATCACGCTCCGGATCGATCGCCGCCGTCGCCAGGATGGAGATGCCCAGCCCGAGCTCAACGTAGGTCTTGCTAATATCCGCATCCACTGCGCTGAACAGGATATTCGGCTTGATTCCCTGTTTGGTGAACGCGTCCATGATCTTCCACCGCCCGCTGCGATACGGATCGTGGGCGATGATCGGGTAGCGCGCGATGTCCTGGAGCGTCAGCCTGCGAGTTTGCAGGATTGGGTGCCCTTTTTTGGCGATCAAGCTGCGCGTGATCGGGATCCATGGCAGCATGACCAGGTTCGGAAACGGACGCATCGTCTCCGTACAGATCGCCAGGTCCGCCTCGCCGGCCTGGACCGCTTCGCAACATTCGGTCGGATTCGCCTGCCGTAAGCTGAGGCGCACAGCCGGATAGCGATGGATGAACGCGTCGATCACCTTCGGCAGGATGTAGCGGGCCTGGGTATGCGTCGTGGCGACGGTGAGCGACCCTTCCTGCGCGCTGCTGTAGTCTTCGCGTACGGTGCGCAGGCTCTCGATTTCGGTGAACACCCGCTGGATGATCTCGACCACCTCGCGCCCTGGCTCGGTCAGGCCGACCACGCGGTTACGCGTGCGCTGGAAGATGTCGATGCCCAGTTCGCTCTCCAGCAACTGGATCTGCTTGCTGACGCCGGGTTGGGATGTGTGCAGGGTCTCGGCCGCCGCCGAAATGTGATTGCCGCGCCGATGGACCTCCAGCACGTATCGAAGCTGACGCAGCTGCACCGTTCCCTCCCTGTTCTTGTGGGCCCCGACGGAGCCGGGGCATGCTAGCGCGGATGGGGCGGCCCTCGCCAGTATGCACTCGGCGGCATTCTCGCGGAGACATGCGCCGGGCCGATCTGGGAGGATAGCGGAATGGATCGAATGGCTACGCAGCTCGCTGGCTTTGTCCTCGCCGCGGGCGACCTTTCCCCGGCCGCACTGCACGCCTGCAAGCGGCGCCTGATCGACAGCGTCGGGTGCGCGCTCGGGGCGCTACGCGCCCCCCTGTGTGGACGGCTCCGCGCAATGGCCCGGCGCTACCCCGGCCGGCCGGATGCGGCCGTATGGGGCACCACCATCCGGGCGGCCCCGGAGATGGCCGGCTTCGTCAACGGCGTCGCCATCCGTTATCTGGACCACAACGACACGTACGTTGCGCGGAGCCCGGGACATCCGAGCGACGTGATCGCCGGCATCCTCGCCACCGCGGAGGCGGAGGGCGCGCCCGGCCTCGAAACGCTTACGGCGATTGCGGTCGGCTACGACTTGTATTGCGGATTCCTTGACGCGGCCGCCTCGCACACGAAGGGCATCGATCAGGCGAGCGCTGCGGCGCTGGGCGTAGCGGCCGGGGCAGGGTGCCTCCTCCACCTGCCGCAAGCGGCAATGGCCGATGCGCTCTCGCTGGCCATGGCGTCCAACGTGCACCTCAACGCAGTCCGGCACGGCGAACTCTCCGACTGGAAGGGCTGCGCAGGCCCGAACGGCGCCCGCGGCGGCGTATTCGCCGCATTGCTGGCGCGCGACGGTGTGACCGGGCCATCGGACAGTTTCGACGGGCCAGGCAGTCTGTCGACCATACTGGGACCGATGCAGTGGCAGTTGCCGAACCGGCTCGAAGGACCGCGCAAGGTCGAGCAGTCCGACATCAAGACGTTTCCGGTTTGCTATCACGGTCTTTCGGCCGTCGAAGCCGCGTTCCGCCTGCGCGGCCGGCTCGCGCTGCCCGCCCTGCGCGCGATCGAGGTCGAGACCTACCGGCTGGCCGTGACGCGCATGGCGGACTCGCCCTCGCGCTGGGCCCCCGGCACGCGCGAGACGGCCGACCACTCCATTCCTTATGTCGTGGCGGTCGCGCTACGCGACGGCGCGTTGACATCCGATTCCTACGCGCCTGAGCGACTTGCTGACGCGAGCGTGCACGACATCATGCGCAAGGTCCATGTGCGCGCGAGCGACGCGATGGATGCCGCCTACCCGGCCGCCGCACCCGCTCGCCTGACCGCGGTGATGGAAGGCGGTGAGCGCCTGACCAGCGAAGTGCATTTCCCCAAGGGGCACGCACGCAATCCGGTCTCCGATGCGGAGCTGGAAGCGAAATTCCACGACCTCACGCGGCGCAATCTTCCTGCCGCCCGCGCAAAGGCGGTGCTCGACCTGCTTTGGCGGTTCGAAACGCTGCCGGGCATCGCTCCGCTCGCCGAAACGATCGGCCGTTTGTCAGACGACTGAGCTGCTTCGCTATTCCATGGCGAGCATAGCACTAGGCTTCGTAGCGCTTTGCCTCGTGCAGCGAGCGCCGGTAATCTCACTCATAATAAGCACTGAGGGAGCGCGATGGAACCGAAGGGGATCGCTTGGCCGGCCGATATCTATCGACGCTTCAAGGCTCTTCGCATCGCCCAGGTCGCGTTCGTGCCCGATGCCGGCCACGCGCAGCTCATCCAGTCCTGCGATGAGGACCCCGACATCACCACAGTGTCGCTGACGGCTGAGCAGGAGGGGGTCGCGTTACTCGCCGGCGCGTGGCTTGGCGGACAGCGGGGAGCGCTGCTGATGCAGTCCTCCGGGGTCGGCAATTGCGTGAACATGTTGAGTTTGGCGCAGGAGTGCCGGTTCCCCCTGTTCATGCTGGTGACCATGCGGGGCGAGTGGGGCGAGTTCAACCCGTGGCAGCTCCCGATGGGCCAGGCCACGACGCGCACGCTGGAGGATGCCGGAGTCGTCGTGCAGCGCGTGGAGACAGCCGACGCGCTCGGCGACACCGTATTCGCTGGGGCCACGATGGCCTTCTCCGCCAACCGCGCCATCGCCGTGCTGATCAGCCAAAAGATCATCGGTTTCAAGGATTGGA
>JAFAWL010000295.1 GCA_019241805.1 Actinomycetota bacterium | reverse complement strand
GCGGCGCGGAATGCGTCGTTCGCACTGCCCGAGGTGAAGCGTGGCGTGGTGGCGTCCTCCGGCGCGCTCTTCCGGCTCACTAGGGCGCTCCCGCGCCAGCTCGCCACCGAGTTGCTGGTAACGGGGGAGCCGCTGAGTCCGTCGCGGGGCTATGACCTGGGCTTCGTCAACGCGGTCGTCGAACCGGGCGAAGCCCTCGAGCACGCGGTCGCGATGGCCGAGCGGATCTGTGCGAACGCGCCGGTCTCGGTGCGGGCCAGCCTGCGGGCGCTGCGCACACTGACCGGACCGGCGGACGAGGCGGGCTGGGCGGCCACCGCCAACGCCGTCGAGCGCATCCTTGCGGCGGAGGACATGACGGAGGGTGTCAACGCCTTCTTCGAGAAGCGCCCCCCGCAGTGGAAGGGCCGCTAGCACACCGCCACGACCCCCGGCGATGGCCGAAGAAACGCCAATCCGGCACAGTGCTCAGCCGTCGCCGAAGGTGGCGATCAGGTCGTCTCGGGCGGCCGGATCGGCGAGCACGAGTACGACATCGCCCGCGAGGAGGGTGGTTGATCCTCGCATCGTGAGCAGATGCCCGTCGCGCACGACCATGCTGATGGATGCGTGCCCAGGCAGCTGGCTGAGTTCGTCGACGCGCTGGCCGTCGGCCGACGATCCGGCCGCGACCGTGAATCGGTGCGCCGTGTCCGGCTCGGACCGGAGGCGGATGCCCAACGCCCAGGGCTCAGGTTCCACGATCGTCATCGGGATACGTAGCCAGCGTGCGGCAGACGATGTCAGGCCGCCCTGCACGACGACCGAGAAGATCACGACCACCACCACGATCCCGTAGAGCCGACGTGTGTGTGCGGCCTGCTCGGTAAGCAGCGAGCTTCCGAGCAGGATCGGCACCGCACCTTTGAACCCGGCGAACAAGACGAACGTCAACTCGTTGGCAGCCAGGCGCGCCGGGATCAGGCACAGGCCGACCAGCGCTGGCCGGATGACAAGTGCGAGCGCGGCGGCCAAGGTGATGCCCGGCAGCCAGGTGTCCAGGTGTCCCAGCTGCCCGACATCGACCGTCAAGCCGAGCGCGACGAAGGCGACGATCTCCGCAAGGCTTGCCAGTGCGCCGTGGAACCGCTCGATCTCGCGCTTGAACGGCGCCCGTTCGTCGCCGATGACGATGCCGGCGGCGAACACGGCTAGGAATCCCGAGCCGTGCGCCAGGGCCGTGGCGCCGTAGAGCAGGAGCACACAGGCGAGCGTGCGAATGGGGTATAGGCCCTCGGTCGGAAGCGGTACCGATCGGATGAACCCCAGTAGGGCGATGCCACCGACCAGGCCGATCGCCGCGCCGACGGCCATCTCGATCGCGAACTCGGCGGCGATGTGCCCGAAGGCGTGGTCGCTTAGCCCGTGGGCGGAGAGCAGGCTTGCCATCAGCGCAATTCCGACAGGATCGTTCGCGCCCGACTCGCCTTCCAGGATCGTGCCGCTGCGACCCGAAATCTGCCGGTTGCCCAGCACCGAAAAGACCACCGCCGGGTCCGTCGGCGATACCGCGGTGGCAACCAGCAGCGCGGCGTACCAACTCAGGTCGAATGCCCAGTGTGCGAGCGCACCCGCCGCGGCGACGGTAAGGAAGGTTCCGAGGACCCCGACGAGGGCGATGGGCATGGCGGCCGCCCGGAAGCGCGTGACGCCGATGCGTATGCCGCCGTCGAACAGGATGCACAGCAACGCCACGGTGACTAGCCGCTCGACAGTCCGGGTCGGCGGCGCATGCAAGTCGGGAATTACCTTGACGGCAACGGCGGATACGACGAGCAGGACGGCTGGCGCCGGAACGTGGAGGCGCTCGGTCAGCCGGTTCGACAGCACCGCCGCGAGGCCGACGACCGCCGCCGCAAGAACGATCTGAGCGAACGTGTGGGTGTCGGCCACGGGGCTCCAGGCGATCGCAGGGTTTGCGGCACGAAGCGCTCAGCACAGAACGCCAGCCGACCAGACTTCCCGGCACACCGGGATCAGCGTACCGAATCGCGGCCGCGGTGATCGACCTTGACTTAAACAGATATATCGGTAACAATCACTTCGTTCCGAACTTCTGGGAGGTCCGCCATGCAGCACACCGCCCGCGCCGGACGCGGTGACGTGCGGGTGACGCTGCTGAGGGCACTGCTTCAAGGCCCGGCGCACGGATACGAACTGATGCGCCGCATCGAGGAGGCGAGCGGTGGCGTCTGGCGGGCCAGTCCCGGCTCGGTCTACCCGACGCTGGCGCTGTTGGCCGACGAGGGCGCGCTCGACGTCCGGGACCACGCAGGCAAGCGGGTCTACGCACTCACCGACAACGGCGTCGCCCTCGCCGAGGCGGCGGCCACCCAACCGCCGCCGTGGGCCGCGCA
>JAFAWL010000211.1 GCA_019241805.1 Actinomycetota bacterium | reverse complement strand
GCCTCGATCGCATCGGGTGCTTCGCGATGACCGAGACCGGCCACGGTTCGGACGTCGCCGCGCTGGAGACGACGGCCACCTTCGACGTCGACACCGACGAGTTCGTCATACATACCCCGAGCGAATCGGCTCGCAAGGACTACATCGGCAACGCCGCTCGTGACGGCCAGTGGGCGGTTGTCTTCGCCCAACTCGTCACGCGGGGCCAGACGCACGGGGTGCACGCGTTGCTCGTGCCGATCCGCGATGTCAACGGTGCTCCCATTCCCGGGGTGCGGATCGAGGACTGTGGCCCGAAAGCAGGCCTGAACGGGGTCGACAACGGACGACTCTGGTTCGATCACGTGCGAATCCCGCGCACCCGCCTGCTCGACCGCTACGGCCAGGTCGCTGCCGACGGCAGCTACTGCACGCCGATCGCCAATAAGGACAAACGCTTCTTCACGATGCTGGGAACCCTGATCCAGGGTCGGGTGAGCGTGGCCGGTGGCGCGATCGGCGCAACCAGAGTCGGGTTGACCGTTGCGCTGCGCTACGCCCAGCGCCGCCGGCAGTTCGAGGGCCCCGGCCAGCCCGACGGTGTGCTCCTGCTCGACTACCTCACGCATCAGCGGCGGCTGCTTCCGGCGCTGGCCAGGACCTACGCGCTTTCGTTCGCCCAGAACGACCTGGTCGAGACGTTGCACGCGTCCTTTCAGCCCGGCGCGAGCGAAGCGCGGCGGCGCCAGTTGGAGGCCACCGCCGCCGGCCTCAAGGCCGTCGCGACCTGGCATGCCACCGAGACGATCCAGGACTGCCGCGAGACCTGCGGCGGCGCCGGCTACCTCGTGGAAAACCAGCTCCCCGCGCTCAAGGCGGACACCGACGTCTTCACGACCTTCGAGGGCGACAACACCGTGCTGCTGCAGCTGGTCGCCAAACACATGTTGACCGGCTACCGCGACCACGTCGGCGAGCTCGACCACATCGGTGTCGCCCGGTTCTTCGCCGACCAGGCCTGGCAGACGGTGCTGGAACTAACCGCGGCGCGTTCCCTGGCACAACGGTTGCGCGACGTCGCGCCCGGCCGCGATGAACAGCTGGACCTGCTCGACCGGCGCTGGCACGTCGAGCTGTTCGCCTGGCGCGAGCGGCACCTTCTTGCCTCGCTGGCGCGGCGGCTGCGGCGTGCGGCATCGGAGCAGAACGCCTTCGACGTCCTCACCGGCACCCAGGACCACATGCTCACGAGCGCCCGTGCGCATGTCGATCGGGTCCTGCTCGACGCGTTCGTCGCCGCTATCGAGCGGGCTCCGGCCGGCTCGGCCCGCGTGTTGCTGGACCGGCTGTGCGACCTGTTCGTGCTCTCGACCATCGCGGACGATCGCGGTTGGTTCGCCGAGCACGGCCGGCTCACCGCCCGCCGGTCGAAGGCTGTGCTCGCCGGGGTCAACGCGCTGTGCCGCACCATCCGCCCGCACGTGGACGTGCTGCTCGAGGGTTTCGGCATCCCCGAGCCCGCAATCCACGCCGTCATGTTGAGGTAGCCGGCGCAGTGGTGCTCAAGTAACGCCGGCCGGCGAGGCCTAGTGCAACGGGCTGAAGTAGGTGCTCGTCATGGTCGCCAATTCGGGATTGGCCGGGCAGTGGCCGGCCTGACTGCGATCAGGTGGCGAGCTGGCGGCGGTGACCGTTCCGCTTCCCCAACTCAGCTGCGCCGTGTTGCCCAGCGCTATCCCGCACCAGCCGTTCCACGTCACCTGCGCCCTCGCGGTCGCACCGGGAAGCAGTCGCTGCGGCCCGAGCGCGGCTTCCTGCGACTGCACCATTCGCACCGCGATCGGCGAGCCGCTCGGCGTCAGCGGTGTCACGGCCGGTTTGACCAGCAGATCGCAGGCGGCGGTGGAGGTATTGAGGGCGGTTATCTGGCCGTAGGCCGCATTGCCTCCGGCCGACCAGACGATCGACACACTCACCTCTGACGGCGCGCAGGTGTGGCCGGCCGACGGGTAGATCGGCGGTATCAGCGGTGAAGGCGAGACGTTCGGGCCGATCGTCGTGCTCGTCGAGCCGGCGTTCGCGGAGCCGCCGCCGGCCGAGGCGCCGGCGCTCGCCAGACCCGACGGCGTCGCGTGCAAGGAAACGTTCTCGTCCCCGATTCTCGGCGACGCCGCCGCGCCGTTCGTGGTCCGGCGCGGATGACTGTCGCTCAAGGCGATGCCGACGAGGACGCCGATCACTGCGAGCACCGCGACGATTCCCGCGATCGGCGCGCCGAAACCGCGTTGCCGGCGGTCCCGGTGTTCCAGTACGCCGGCCAGCACCGTCGCCCGCTGCGGTGCATCCTGCGCGGCCAGTTGGTAGGCCGCGCGCAAGTCGTCTTCGGTGCGCGGCCGGGGCCGCCCGTCGCTCACGGCGTCGCCGCCGATTGCGGTGCGAACTCCACCCGCAGCGTCTTCAACGCACGGAACACATAGCCGCGCACGGTTGTCTCGGCGCATCCGAGGGTCTCGGCGATCTCGGCGTCGGACAGGCCCTCGTAGTACCGCAGCGCGAGCACGGCCCGCTGCCGTCGCGGCAGCTTCGAGATCTCGGCCAACAATGCGCGGCGATCGGTGATGCCGGCAGTCGGATCAGGTTCGGCGACGTCGAGCGCCGCATCGGCCGACGGCACGATCCGGGCCCATTTGCGTCGCCACGAAGTGAACTCGTTGACGATCATGCGTCGCACGTACGCCTCCGGGTGCTCCAGGCTTCCGATGCGGTCCCAGTGACGGTGGGTGCGAACCAGCACGTCTTGCACGACGTCCTCGGCCAATCCGCGGTCGCTGGTCAGAACGGCGGCGAAACGCAGCACGGCATCGAGCCGCGTCACCGCGAACTGCTCGAACGTCACCGCGCCTCCGTCGGTCGAGATTCCGTCGATCCGGAACCTCACCCCTGACAACGCTGCGCGGTCACCTCTGCGTTGTCCAGCGACGCCGAAATCTTCCAGCCCCGTCAGTCGCGGGCGAGCGACTGCTGCAGGATCTGCGCGACGTCGAGCACCTCGACCTCGTCTCGCGCCGTGCCCTCCGCCTTCCGCGCGGTTACGGCGTCGGAGAGCATGACCAGGCAGAAAGGACAGGCGGTGCTGATCAGATCCGGGTCCAGACCGAGCGCTTCGTCGGTCCGCTCCATGTTGATCCGCTTGCCGATCTTTTCTTCCATCCAGAACCGCGCCCCGCCCGCGCCGCAACAGAATCCACGCTCCTTGCAGCGGTGCATCTCCTGCGACTTCAAGGCCGGAATCGCGGCCAACACTTCCCGTGGTGGCGTGTAAACCTTGTTGTGTCGCCCGAGGTAGCACGGGTCGTGGTACGTGATGTTCTTCTCGATGGGCTCGATGGGAGTCAGGCGACCTTCGGCGACGAGGCGAGCGAGCAGTTGGGTGTGGTGCACAACTTCGTAGCGGCCGTCCAATTGTGGGTATTCGCGGGCGAGCGTGTTGAAGCAGTGCGGGCACGTCGCGACTATTTTCAGCGGCGGGAGGGGCGTCAGCGAGTTCAGGGTCTCGACGTTCTGCATCGCCAACGTCTGGAAAAGAAACTCGTTGCCCATTCGTCGAGCTGGATCGCCCGAGCAGGTTTCACCCGAACCGAGCACGGCGAACTCGACGCCGGCAGTGTCCAGTAGCGAGGCAAACGCCTTGGTGACTCGTCTGGACCGATCTTCGAGTGCACCGGCGCAACCGACCCAGTAGAGGTACTCGACCTCGGGTGGCAGCGGTTCGCCGGGCACAGCTCGCCTGACTTCGAAGTCCAACTCACCGATCCACTCGTCGCGGCTCTTGGCCGGAAGGCCCCAAGGATTGCCGCGGTTCTCGAGGTTGCGCATCATGACGCCGGCCTCGGATGGGAACGACGACTCGACCAGGACCTGATAGCGCCGCATGTCAACGATGTGGTCGACGTGTTCGATGTCGACCGGGCATTGTTCGACGCACGCGCCACACGTCGTGCACGACCAGAGCACGTCCGGGTCGATCACGCCGCCGCTGGCCAGGTCCCCGACAAGCGGCCGTGCGGCCTGGTCCGGACCGGAACCCTCCACGCGGCCGAAACCCGACTCGGGCACGTGCCCTTCTCGGCCTTCGACGCTGGCGTCGGTCGGAACCGTCACCCCGCCGATGAGATAGGGCGCCTTCGCGAAAAGGTGATCGCGCAGGTCCATGATGACCAGCTTCGGTGACAACGGCTTGTCGGTGTTCCACGCCGGGCACTGGGACTGGCAGCGCCCACATTCGGTGCAGGTCGCGAAGTCGAGGTAACCCTTCCAGCTGAAGTCCTCGATCTTGCCTGTGCCAAAGGCAGTGTCCTCGGAGAGGTTCTCGATGTCGGCGAAGTCGACCGGGCGGCCGTCCGCGTCCGTGACCGGCAACAGCGGCCCGAGTGCGTCGGGCAGGCGCTTGGTCGCGACGTTCAGCGGTGCCGTGGCGATGTGCAGGTGTTTGGAGTAGGTCACGATGACGGCGAAGGCGAAGACCACCGCTATTTGGGCGAGCAGGAAGAACGTCTCGACGCCCTGGTTGTAGGCGCCGCCGCCGAGCGCTCGCGCCACCAGCCAGGACGCGAACGGTGCCTTCGAGTGGCCATACGGGAAATGGCCGGTGTTCCACTGCGCGCCGCGATAAAGCAGCAGCGTCACGATCACGAGCGTGATCATTCCGAGGATCAGCCACGCCGGCCCGGTATGTGAACCGTAGAAACGCGACGCGCGATGCCGACGTTCGGGGGCGTTGCGCATTCGGTTGACCGCGAAGTAGACCAGCGCGAGCAGAACGGCCACCGCAAAGATGTCTTCGACGCAGCCCAGCCAGCGGGCCCGCCCGAACCACCAGATCGCGAAGTCCTCGTTGAGCAGGAGTGCGCCGAGCGCCTCGATGATCGTCAGGCCGAGAACGACGAAACCCCAGAACGTGAGGAAGTGCGCCACGCCCGGCCCCGACCACTTCAGCAGCTTCCTCTGCCCGAAGACCTCGACCAGTTGCGCGCGCAGACGCGCGCCCAGGCCGTCGGTGCGGCCAGGCGCCGGGCGACCGGAGCGGATCAGGTTGACCAGCCAGACGATGCGCCGGCCCACGAGCGCCAGCATGATCGCAAGCATGATCAGTGTGATGGTGATCCGCAGAGGCAACCCGAACACTCCCATCAATCGGCCGGATTTCTGCACCCTAATCTTCGAGCAGTCCGAAGCGCTGAACCAGACGTCGGCGGCCTGCGTGCCGGCCGGCTCGGTGGACGTCACGTCAAGTCATGTGATGGCCAAGAACTCCGCGGCCGCGCCGATCAACCGTTGACCGCGAGGCCAGACCGCTCGTAGCTGCCGGCGCAGATCGAGGGCGTCCGCGTCGACCGGCACCTCGACCAAGCGCCCGTCGGCCAGTTCACCGGCGACAGCCAGGGTGCTCAGTACGGCCGCGCCCCTGCCTCCGGCCACCACGATCTTGACGGCCGCGTTCGAGTCGAGTTCGAGGTGCCCCTCGGGCAGCGGCCCGATCGCCCGTTCGAGGGTGGCCCGGGTGCCCGAACCGCCCTCCCGCACGACGAGCAGCGCGCTCGCCAGATCGGTCATCACTAGCGCACGTCGCCGCCGGGCCCAGGGGTGGGACGGGCCGACCACGACGACCAACCGATCCACCGCGACGACCCGACTCGCGAGATCGCGGGGGACACCCGGAGATTCGATGAAGCCCAGTTCGACCGCGTGATCACGCACGAGTTCGATAACGCCGGCCGAATTGAGCACGCGCAGACTGACGGACAGCTGGCGGTCGCGATGGCTCAGCGTTGCCAGCCAATGCGGAAAGAGGTACTCGGCTACGGTCTGGCTGGCCGCCGTGGCCAGTCGGCTGCGCGCGTCCGACCGCAGGGCTCGGGCCCCGACGACCAGGGTGTGCGCGGCACCGACCACGGCCCGGGCCCAGTCGGTGATCGTGCGACCGTGGTCGGTCAGCCGCGAGCCCTGGCGGTCGCGATCGAGCAGGGCGACGCCGAGCGAGTGCTCCAGCAGCCGGATGCGCTTGCTGGCCGACGGCTGACTGATGCCGGCCGCCCCGGCCGCGGCACCGATGCTGCCGAGGTCGCCGACGAGGACGAGCAGCCGCAGCGAGTCAAGATCGGGCAGCGCCTCGGTGGCCGCCACGGGCGACACGTCGCTCGGAGGATAGCCAGCTGCCATAGCCACAGGCTATGGCAGCCCAGCGAACGGCCGGCTACCGGCACCCACTCGTTGCAGGCGACGCTGCATCTGTGTCGCTACAGCTGCGCCAGCCCGCGCGGTCGAGGCCGACGGTCGGCGCAGTCGTGGGATTTCCGTACCCGGGTGGGCGCGAGTCGCTGCGATCGTTGGTGCCGGGGCTGGCGCTGGCCGGCGCCGCGACCGTCGTGGCCTTCGGCGTCGAAGCCTTGGTTCCCGGTCTGAACGCGACTACGGTCGCCGTGCTGCTCGGTGCCCTCGCCGTTAACGTCGACCTGATCACCGGCCGTCACCGGGCTGGGGTCGCGTTCTGCGGCCGCACGGTGCTGCGGATCGCTGTCGTGCTGCTCGGGCTCCAGCTCTCGCTGTCCGACGTGCGCGATCTCGGGGCTCCCGGCCTGGCCGTGGTGGTGATGACGGTCGCCGTGACATTTCTCGGCACCCGGGTGCTCGGTCGCGTGCTGGGCGTGCGAGGTGCCCTCGCCCTGCTGGTGGCAACTGGATTCTCGATCTGTGGCGCGTCGGCGGTCGCGGGCATGCAGCCGGTGGCCGACGGCGACGAAGACGACACAGTCGTCGCGGTCGCGCTGGTCACCCTCTGCGGCAGCCTGGCTATCGTCATCCTGCCGCTCCTGCGCGTGCCCCTCGGCCTCGACTACACCCAATTCGGTTCATGGGTGGGCGCCTCCGTACACGACGTCGGGCAGACCGTGGCGACGGCGAATCGAGTCGGTCACGCAACCCTGGAACCCGCCGTCGTGGTCAAGCTCAGCCGGGTGCTGCTCTTGGCGCCCCTGGTCGCGGGCGTAGGTCTGGCTCGTCGGTCCCGCCCGCACCGCCCGCCGCCGGCCGGCGCTCAGCCCGGGGCGGCCGGGCACCGACCGGCTCGGCTGCCGCTGTTCGTGGCCGGGTTCGTCGGCGCGGTCATGCTCCGTTCCACCGGCTGGCTGCCAGGCCTGGCGCTCGAAGCGGCCCACGGCACCCAGCAGGTGTTGTTGACGACGGCGCTGTTCGGTCTGGGCACCGGCGTGTCGTGGCGCCTTCTGCGCCGTGCGGGTGGCCGGCCGCTACTGCTCGGGCTGCTGTCGTGGCTGCTGGTCGCCGGAATTGCCTACGCCGGCGTGCGCCTGACCGGCTGATCGCGGGCTGGCTGATCGCGGGCTGGCTGATCGCGGATTGGCCGACTCCGCGTCCGGGGCCCGTTGCCGCGCGCGGAGATCGATCCGCGTACCTGGGCCGTCGGGGTGAGCACCTTGCGCCGGCTGCGCCGATCGTCCTCGATCGCCCGTACCGTGCGCGCGACGACGGACTCGACCAATTCCTCCACCGGCCAGCGAAAGCTCGAGAGGGGCGGCGTGAGCAGACTCGACACGGCGTGGTCGTCGTAGCCGAGGACAGACGCGTCGTCGGGCACGCGTAGCCCGAGTTCGCGGACCGCGGCGTACACGCCGTAGGCCATCGAGTCGGCCAGGCAGAAGAACGCGGTCGGGCGGTCGGGCGAGCTCAACAGGTCGTGGGCCACCGCGCACGCACCGGCGAGATCGTGCGGGGTCACGTGCACTGTCGTACGTAGGCGCAGTTCGGCGGCGACGCGGTGCACCACGACCTCGGCCGGGCGGTCGGGCGTCGTCAGGCTCGTGCTCGTCAGTACGGCGATCCGGCGGTGGCCGGCGCCCGCGAGCAGGCGCAACGCCTCCGAGACGCCCGTCTCGTTGTCGAACACGACTTCGGCGGACGTGCGCGCGGTCGGGATGCCGTCGCCGATCGACACCAGCACGGTTCGCTCGGCCACCTTCGCCCAGTGCTCGCCGCGCGGGTCGACGGGCAACGCTATAAGCGCATCGACCCGTTGGTCGACCAATTGCATCGCCAGTGACGATTCCAAGGCGGGGTCGTTCGAGGCGTCCACGATCAGCGCGTGTCGGCCGGCGCTCAGCAGACCGCGGCCCAGTCGGGCGGCCAGGCTCTGCTGCCAGATGTCCTCCAGCGAGCCGCACAACACGCCGATGTAGCCCGTACGCCCTGAGGACAGGGCCCGTGCGATCGGGTCCACCTGGTACCCGAGTCGATCGGCGACGTCACGCACGCGCTGCTGCGTCTCGATCGGGACTTGGAGCCCCCGCAGCGCGTACGAGACGGCAGCCGTCGACAGGCCGGTCGCGGCGGCGATGTCCCGTAGCGTGACCCGTGGTGGCCGCGTTGGCATCCGCTGAGCCTAACGGCGGTTGACACGCCAACCCGTGAAGCGATTAACTAGCTCGTAGGTTAATCGGTTAAGTGCGCCAGGGAAGCACAATGAGAATCACTGCGTGAAGTCCTGTCGAAGTCTGCTGAATCATCGAGGAGGTGCCGGTGTCCGACGGGGGCACGATCGATGTCCACCAGCATCTCTGGCCGCCGGCTTTCGTTGATGCCTTACGGGCGCGCACGAACCGTCCTCTGTTGCGCGGCTGGACTCTCTACACAGACGGCGAGCCGCCCTACGAGGTGGACCCGCAGGCGCACGACGTCGCCGCCCGCCTGTCCGCCGAGGCCGGATCGGATCGGGTGCTGGTGAGTCTGTCCAGCCCGCTGGGCATAGAGACGCTGCCGCCCGATCAGGCCCAACCGTTGCTCGACGTCTGGCACGACAGCGCGCTGGCGTTGCCTGCCCCCTTCCAGAGTTGGGCGGCCGTCGCCGCCTCCGAGCCGGACCTGGGCGATCTGAAGGGCCGCTTCGAGGCCGGCACCGTCGGCCTGCAGGTCGGCGCCGGTGAGCTGGCCACGCCGGCTGCGTTGGAACGGCTGGCACCGGCAATGCGGATCTGCGAGGAGTTCTCCCGGCCGGTGCTCGTGCACCCGAGCCGAGTGGACCCGCTCGGCGCGGTGCCCGGGTGGTGGGCGCCGGTCGTGCAATACACCGCGCAGTTGCAGGCGGCTTGGTGGAGTTGGCAGGTGGCCGGCCGTTCGCTGTTGCCCGATCTTCGGATCTGCTTCGTCGCGGGCGCCGGGTTGGCCCCGGCCCAGCACGAACGGTTCTCGGCCCGTGCCGGTGACAGCTTCGTCGTGGACCCCGACGTGTACGTCGACACCTCCTCCTACGGCCGGCAGGGCCTCGATTCCCTCACCCGGGCGCTTGGTATCGACGTCGTGGTGCTCGGCAGTGATCGGCCGTATGCGGATCGGCCCGACCTCAGCTCGCTCGGCGCCGCCGCCGCTCGGGCCATTTCCCGCACCAATCCGATCCGCCTGCTCGAAGGATCCTCCCGATGACCACGCTCGAACCGGCACGCGAAGTTCTTCCGGCCCGGTCGGCCTCCGCCTGGTCCGCGCTCGCCGCCGAGTTCAGCGGCTTCACCCATCTGCCCGCTCGCGATCTGTACAAAACCGAGCTGCTGCGCCTGGCTGCCACCGTCGCCGCCGTGCCTCGGCTCTGGCGCGACCACGTCGCCTACGGGGCGGACAATCGGCACTTCGTGTCATTACATCGCGACGCGCACGTCGATATCTGGTTGCTGTGCTGGACCCCGCAGAACGACACCGGGTGGCATGACCACGACGTCTCTTCGGGCGCGGTCGCCGTGGTCGAGGGCTGCCTGACCGAGCACAACCTCGCCGTCGCCCGCCCGAGCCTGGCCACCGATGTGCCGGCCGGCCAGGCCTTCTGCTTCGGCCCCGAGCACATCCATCGGCTGACCGGTCGGGACGCGGGCAGCGTCTCGATCCACGCCTACTCGCCGCCGTTGTGGCGGATGGGGCAGTACGCCGTCGGTCCTACCGGCGTGCTGCGCCGCACGTCGGTGTCCTACGCCGACGAGTTGCGTCCGCTTGACGACATGATCTGAGCGGCTCGCTCGGCCAGCGGGTCGAGCGCGTCGGCCGCTCGGGCGAGGTCTTCGCTGAGGTCACGATCGGCCATGTCGGCCGGGAGCCAAGCGAGCTCGAGGTCCGACGGCACCGGATGTCCCGATTGGACCAGCGCCCGGGCCGCCGCCACCGACTCGGCGGCGGTGACGACGCGGTACTGGCCCACCGCGTCGAGGGCCTGCGTTGCGGCTTGCGCGGCGAAGCTCGCGCCTTGTTCGACGCCCCGCGAAAGCGTCACGGTCTGCAGGCCGGCCGGATGGGCCAGGCCACGCAGCCGAGCGAGCGCGGAGGCGGCGACGGATTCGACGATCATCTCGCCGGAC
>JAFAWL010000367.1 GCA_019241805.1 Actinomycetota bacterium | reverse complement strand
CCGGTCGAGCCCGACCCGGACGCGCCTGGGGATCCGGAATCCGTAGCGCGGATCATCTGCCTTCGCCTGCTCGACCAACGCGCTCGCACGAGGGCGGAGCTCGCCACCGCGCTGGCCCGCAAAGGCGTTCCGGCCCAAGCGGCGAAGGTCGTGCTCGATCGGTTCGTGGAGCTACGACTGATCGACGATGCCGAGCTGGCCAACTCCTACGCCCTGGCCCGCCACGCGCAGCGCGGACAGGCCCGTCGTGCGATAGCCGCGGGCCTGCGCCGCCGCGGGGTGGCCGATGAGATCATTGCGGAGGCGACGGCACAGATCGGCGCGGACGATGAGCGGGCAGCCGCTCGACGCCTGGTCGAGGTCAAGGCGCGGACGATGACCCGTTTGGCACCCGAGGTGCAACAGCGCCGGTTGGTAGCGATGCTTGCGCGACGTGGTTATTCGGCGTCGATCTGTCATGACGCGGTCCGCGCTGTGATCCGTACCGTGGACGATACGTCCGGAATCGGCCTCGACGTCGGGCCTGATTGACACATTTCGGGTCGTGCCGGCGAGACGCGGCCGGGATCAACCGCTACTTGACCTGCTCGTGATCAATTCTTAGCCTCGGATTCACCAGGAGATGCACATGCGTATGGGCTCCGTGCCCAGGCGATAGATAGACCACCAGAAGCACAGAAGGGACGATCACTCGGACGGCCCCGCCGACGGCAATGACCCCTCGGCGGTACTGGCCTCAAAGCGTGATCCCGGCGGCGATGCCGGGAGGTCGGCGTTTCCTGGCGACGATGAGATTTCGGCGCGAACAGGAGGCGAAACGGTGCAAGGCGTCCTGTATGCCGCACTTGCTGTGGTCTTCGTTCTTGGTGTTTTTTTCATTCAGGCCTACCGGCGCCGGGGCGTCGTCGGCGAGTTCGTGCCGCGCGGTGAGGACGACGCCGACACCGATCATGTGGGCTACGCGGAGTCGTCCCGGCGGGTCGCGGACGCCGAGGCGAGCTCGATCCGGCAGCTCGCGCAGACGGAGGCCGAGGCGCTCCGGCGGGCCGGCGAGACCGAGGCCGAGGCGATTCGGCGGGCCGCCCGGTCCGATGCCGGCACCGTTCTGGCCGAAGCCGAAGCTGTTCGCCGCTCCGCCGAAGAGCGAGCTGACGCCGCTGTGCGGGATGCCCGCCGGGCGGCCGAGCATGACGCGGCCCAGTTGACCGAGCAGCTCAAACAGTCCGAACGCGAGCTGGCCGTCCACCAGACCCGCGTCGAGCAGGCCCAGTCCCGCCTCGACGATCGCGCCGCCCGGCTGGAGCGCGACGCCGAAGAACTCGATCGCTCGCTGCGACAACTGGCCGAGCGCGACCAGGAGCTCAGTGACCGCGCTGAACAGCTTTCCCGTGACCGGGCTCAACTTGACGACGCGACGGCCGCCCAGCACCGCGAACTCGAGCGAATAGCCGGACTGTCGAGCGAGCAAGCCAAGCTCGAGTTGATGAGCGTGGTCGAGGCCAACTCCCGTCGCGATGCGGCCGCGCTCGTCCGCTCGATCGAGAACGTCGCCAAGGCCGAGGCGAGCGCACGCGCCCGAGCGATCGTCGTCGAAGCTGTGCAGCGCGTCGCCAGCGAGCAGACGAGCGAGACCGTCGTGAGCGTCATGCATCTGCCCGGCGATGAGATGAAGGGCCGCATCATCGGTCGGGAGGGCCGCAACATCCGCGCCTTCGAGGCCGTCACCGGGGTCAATGTGATCATCGACGACACCCCGGAAGCTGTGCTTCTGTCCTGCTTCGATCCGGTGCGCCGCGAGGTCGGCCGCCTGACCCTGGACAAGCTGGTCCTCGACGGGCGGATCCACCCCCACCGCATCGAAGAGGTCTACGAGACCAGCAAGCTGGAAGTCGAGCAACTGTGTCTGCGGGCCGCCCGCGACGCGCTCGCCGAGGTCGGGATCGCTGATCTTGACGAACGTCTGCTGCCGACTCTGGGCCGGTTGAAGTACCGCACCAGCTACGGCCAGAACGTGCTGGGGCACCTGATCGAGACTGCGCACATCGCCGGAGTCATGGCGGCCGAACTCGGCATCGAACCGGCGCTGATCAAACGGTGCGCGTTCCTGCACGACATCGGCAAAGCCCTCACGCACGAGGTCGAGGGCAGTCACGCGATCATCGGCGCCGAGTTGTTGCGCAAATACGGTGAGAGCGAGGCCGTCGTCCACGCCGTCGAGGCCCATCACAACGAGGTGCAACCGCGCACGATCGAGGCCGTCCTGACTCAGGCCTCCGACACCTGCTCGGCCGCTCGGCCCGGAGCCCGGCGCGAATCGCTCGAGTCCTACGTCAAACGACTGGCTCGGATCGAGGCCATCGCGACATCGCGCCCCGGCGTCGAGAAGGTGTTCGCGATGCAGTCGGGCCGCGAGGTCCGAGTGATGGTCCAGCCCGGTGAGATCGACGATCTGGCCGCCGGGGTGCTGGCCCGGGAGATCGCGAAGCAGATCGAGGACGAGCTCACCTACCCGGGCCAGATCCGGGTGACGGTCGTGCGCGAGTCGCGCGCGACGGAGATCGCTCACTGAACCCCCGTATCCTCGAGGGGTCATGACCGCCGCCCGCACCTACGACATCCGCACCTACGGGTGCCAGATGAACGTGCACGACTCGGAACGGCTAGCGGGCCTCCTGGAAGCCGCGGGCTATGTGGCCGCGCCCGCCGGTGCCGGCGACGACGTCGATCTGATCGTCTTCAACACCTGCGCGGTGCGGGAGAACGCCGACAACCGGCTCTACGGCAATCTGGGCCACATCCTGCCGGCCAAGCAGCGCCGACCCGGCCTGCAGATCGCGGTGGGTGGCTGCTTGGCGCAGAAGGACCGCGGGCGCATCCTCGATCGGGCGCCCTGGGTCGACGCCGTGTTCGGCACCCACAACCTCGCCGCGCTGCCCGTGCTGCTCGAACGAGCGCGGCACAACCGCAAGGCGCAGGTCGAGATCGCCGAGACGCTGCAGAACTTCCCGTCCGACCTGCCCACGCGACGCCAATCCGCCTTCTCGGCCTGGGTCTCGATCTCGGTCGGATGCGACAACACGTGCACGTTCTGCATCGTGCCCAGCTTGCGGGGGAGCGAGACCGACCGGCGAGCCGGCGACGTGCTCGCCGAGATCCGGGCACTCGTCGAATCTGGAGTCGTCGAGATCACCCTGCTCGGCCAGAACGTGAACTCGTACGGGCGCTCGTTCGGGCAGCGCGCGGCGTTCGGACAACTGCTGCGCGCCTGCGGCCCGATCGAGGGCCTGGAGCGGGTGCGTTTCACGAGTCCGCATCCGAAGGATTTCACCGACGATGTCATCGCAGCGATGGCCGAGACGCCCAACGTGTGTCCGCAACTGCACATGCCCTTGCAGTCCGGCTCGGACACCGTGCTGCGCGCCATGCGACGCAGTTATCGGCGCGAACGCTACCTCGGCATCCTTGACCGGGTCCGTAACGCTATCCCGGCCGCAGCGATCACCACAGACGTCATCGTGGGCTTCCCCGGCGAGACCGAGGCCGATTTCCAGCAGACGCTCGATCTGGTGCGCGAAGCCCGCTTCGCCGGCGCGTTCACCTTTCAGTACTCGCCCCGCCCCGGGACGCCGGCCGCGCAGTTGCCGGAGCAGATTCCCAAAGCGGTCGTGCAGGAGCGTTACGAACGCCTGATCGCATTGCAGGACGAAATTTCGTGGACCGAGAATCGTGCGTTGATCGGCACTTCGGTCGACGTTCTGGTCACAGCGACGGACGGGCGTAAAGACGGAATCACGGGTCGATCGTCCGGCCGGGCCCGTGACGGCCGGCTGGTGCATGTGCAGACCGGCGCGGCGCAGCCGCAGCCCGGCGACACGATCACAGCCGCGATCACCCGGGCGGCGCCGCACCACCTGGTCGCCGACAGCGAGATCACGATGCATCGGCGGTGGCGAGGCGCTGGCCCCTCGGTGGCGCCCGCTGGCCGGCCGACCCTACTCACGATCTCGCCGACCGCCCCGGCCTGATCACCAACCGGAGCGGGTCAGGCAGCTCAGCTCGGCAGCAGGCTGCGGCGCTGTTCTACTTCGGCCTCGGCCTTGGCGATCCGTGCGGAATCGCCGGACGTCCGTGCCCGTTCCAGCTTCTGTTCGGCTTCCGAGAGCCGCTCGCGCAACTGGGCGAGGAACGGATTCGAGTCCTCGGCACCGCGCTTCCACTGGGCGTCGACCGCGTCCCGTACGCGCTGCTCGGCGGCCCGCATTCGATCATCGAGGCGGCGCATGGAGTCCCGCGGCACATGCCCGATCCGGTCGAAGCGTGCCTGCAGGTCGCGTAGTGCTGATTGCGCCGCTCGCGGATCGCTCAGATCGATCGCGCCGGCCTGGGAGATCAGCTCCTCCTTCTGTCGTTGGTTGTCCAACTGCTCGGCGTCTCGTTCGGCGAAGACACCGGATCGGGCCGCGAAGAAAGCATCCTGGGCCGCGCGGAAGCGCTGCCATAACTCGTCCTCGATGTCGCGGGCGGCACGGGGGGCGGCCTTCCACTCGGTCATCAGGGTCTTCATCTGGCCGGCGGTCTGCTTCCAGTCGGACGACTTGGATAGTTCTTCGGCCCGGGCGATCAGGGCCTCCTTCTGCGCGCGGGCGGCGGTGCGTTCGACGTCGAGCTGCGCGAAGTGCGCACCGCGCCGCTTGCTGAACGCGTCGCGCGCGGCGGCGAAGCGTCGCCACAGCGCCTCGTCCGTCTTACGGTCGATGCCCTTGATCAGCTTCCACTCGTCGAGGATCTGCCGCAGGCGATCGCCCGAGACCTTCCACGAGGTTGCCGAATCAGCGATCGTCTCGGCCTCGCTGACCAGCAGCTCCTTGGCTGCGATCGCCTCCGCGCGGGCAGTTCGGCGGGCCTCGGCGGAAGCGGCGACCATGCTGTCGGCGGCGGAATGTACGGCGTCCAAGCGCCTCTCCAGCGCGGCGAGGTCGCCGATCGCCGACGCCGTCGTGACCTGCTCCTTCAGCGCGGCCGCCTGAGCCCGGGTGGCGCCCGGATCGCCGGCGCCGGATTCCAAACGCTGTTCGAGCAGCGTCACCTCGGTCTCGAGGTCCTCGTAGTGGCGGACGTAATAGGCCAGTCCCGCCTCGGCGTCCCCCGCCTGCCACGATCCGACAGCACGCTCGCCGTCCGCTGTCTTGACGTAGGCGGTGCCGTCTGCGTCGATGCGTCCCCATTCGGAGCTCATGACAGTGAATTGAACACGAGACCGCTCCCGATCGGCGCAGCGGTTAGCCTGCGAGCGTGATCGCCGGTGTCGCCTTCTGCCCGCACCCTCCGGCTCTGTTCCCGTGGCTGGGTCACGGCACCGCTGAACTCGACCCGGTCCGGGACGCGGCCCGAGCCGCGGTCCGCCGGCTGCTGGCGACCGAGCCGGACCGACTCCTACCCATCGGCGGTGGTCCGGAGACCCGCCGACTGCCTGCGTCGGCAGCCGGTTCCACTGCGCGGTTCGGCGTCCCGGCGACGGTGGGCTTCGGGCGTCACACGGCCGCCGAGCCACCGATCGAGCCGGTGCCGCTGTCGCTACTCGTCGGAGCTTGGTTGTTGTCCGAGGCGCAGTGGTCGACCCGCACGATTCCGTGGTCGGTCGCTGACGAAGGCCGCAATGCCGAGGCGATCAAGGCAATCACCGCCGAGGCAGCCGGCAGCGACCGCGTCGGCCTGCTCGTGCTTGCCGATGGTTCGGCGCGACGGGGTCCCGCCTCGCCCGGTTACATCGACGACCGCGCGAACGCCTTCGACGAGCTGGTGCTGGCCGCCCTCGTCGCAGGCGATGCCGAGGTGCTTCGTGAGTTGGACGCCGTTCTGGGAGCGGAACTGCTGGTCGCCGGTGTTGCCGCCTGGCGGGCCGCGGGCGCGGTCCTCTCGGCCGAACGGCGAACCTTCGCCGGTGAGCTGCTTTACAGCGGTGATCCGTACGGCGTGCTCTACGCCGTGGCCTTCTGGTCGCCGATCGATGAGTGAGCCGGGCCGCGGTCGGGTCGTCGCCGTCGTCGGTCCGACCGCCACCGGTAAGTCTGAGCTGGCCATCGAGTTGGCCGAGCGACTCGACGCAGAAATCGTCAACGCGGACTCCATGCAGCTCTACGAGGGCATGGATGTCGGCACGGCCAAGGTGACGCCCGCGCAACGACGGGACGTGCCCCATCATCTGCTCGACATCTGGCCGATCACCAAGTCCGCCGCCGTAGCCGAATACCAATCCATGGCCCGCACCGAGATCGGGGACATCCACGGGCGGGGGCGGCTGCCGCTGCTCGTCGGAGGCTCCGGGCTCTATGTGCGGGCCGCGATCGATCGCCTGGATTTCCCCGGAGAATCGCCGGCCATCCGAACGCGCCTGCTCGGCGAGCTCCACGAACTCGGACCACGGACACTGCACGCCCGACTGGCCGAGCTCGACGCGGAGGCAGCCGCGCACATACTGACGACCAACGGCCGGCGGATCGTGCGTGCGCTGGAGGTCATCGAGATCACCGGCGGTCCGTTCACGGCCCGCATGCCGGGGTTCGACGCGATCTATGACGTCGTCCAGATTGGCCTCGAGCGGACCGACCTGGACGATCGGGTGGCCCGTCGGGTAGATCGGATGATGGGCGGTGGTCTGCTCGAGGAAGTCCGGCGGTTGCTGCCCGATGGCCTGCGGGCCAGTCCGACCGCCGGCAAGGCGCTCGGCTACGCCCAACTGCTCGCGGTCATGGACGACGGGGGGCACATCGTGGGCGACCTCGATGAAGCTGTGGCGACGACCGTGCGAGCCACCCGGCGCTTCGTGCGCCGGCAGCGATCCTGGTTCCGACGCGACCCACGGGTCCGGTGGATCGACGCGGCCGCCCCGGATGCCATAGAGCGTGCGCTGGCGGCAATCACCCCTACCCTGGAGGCATGAAACTGGAGGTCGTCAAGGGCCACGGCACCGAGAACGACTTCATCGTCGTGCCCGACCTCGACGGCCAGCTCCTGCTCGACACCGAGCTGGTCCGACGCCTGTGCGACCGGCACTCCGGCCTGGGCGCGGACGGCGTGCTGCGTGTGGTTCGCTCCGACCGCCATCCCGAAGCGGCGTCGATGGCTGCGGAGGCGCCCTACTTCATGGACTATCGAAACGCCGACGGATCGATCGCGGAGATGTGTGGCAACGGCGTCCGCGTTTTCGTGCGATACCTCCAGCGGGTCGGCCTCGTTGAACATAGTGCGGCGGTGGCGACTCGCGGCGGGGTCAAGCGCGCACGTCTCCACGACGACGACACGATCGACGTGGACATGGGCGCGCCACGTGCTCTTGCCGACCGGCCGGTCGTCACCGCCGTGTTCAGCGACCGGGACCGCCCGCCCCGGCACGTCGAGGCGATGGCGCTGCAGATCCCGAATCCGCATGTTGTGGTGATCCTCGACTCGACCGTCGAACTCGCCGCGCTCGACCTGTCGCGCGCCCCCGATGTGGCGCCGTCGCTTCCCCACGGCCAGAACGTCGAGTTCGTGGTCCGGACCGGTCCCTGCGCCGTCCGGATGCGGGTGCATGAACGCGGCGTCGGCGAGACGAGGTCCTGCGGTACGGGCATCTGCGCCGCCGTGATCGCTGTCGTCGAACGTGATAGAGCGGCGGCAACAGGGATCAGCGACCCGGAGGGCGAGAGCTGGACGGTCGAGGTCCCTGGCGGGCGGTGTCAGGTCAGCTGGCGGTCCGACGGCGCCGACCGGAACATCCACCTGCGCGGCCCGGCGGTCCTGGTGGGCGAGGTGACCCTGGACGAGGCGTGGCTGAGTTCTTGAGCCGCGCTGTCCTGAGTTGTAGGGACAATCCGGTGGCCAGCGCCGCCGCTGTCGTGTCACGATGAAATCACGATGAGTTCACTTCCGCGCGATCCCCTTATAAACGATTCGCTGCTGTCCGCTGACGCGCTTGATCCTGGCGTGGCCGAGATCGACGAGGACGCGCTCGTAGCCGGGTTGGACGGCTCCCGGCCCGCGTTGGACGACTCGACCGGCGCGTTCGAGCTGGAGGATCGGCAGGCGCTTCGCCGAGTCATCGGCCTGTCGACCGAATTGGCCGACATCAGCGAAGTCGAGTACCGGCAGCTGCGCCTCGAACGAGTTGTGCTCATCGGCGTGTGGACGTCCGGTTCCGTCACCAACGCCGAGAATTCGATGGCGGAGCTCGCGCGGTTGGCTGAGACCGCGGGGTCCCTGGTGCTCGATGCCCTCATTCAGCGGCGCGACCGACCCGACCCGGCGACGTATATCGGCTCCGGCAAGGCCCGGGAACTGCGCGGCATTGTCGCGGCCACAGGCGCCGACACCGTGATCTGTGACGGCGAACTGACTCCGGGCCAGCTGCGTCAGCTCGAGCAGGTCGTCAAGGTCAAGGTGGTCGACCGCACAGCGCTCATCCTCGACATCTTCGCTCAGCATGCGCGCTCACGTGAGGGCAAGGCGCAGGTCGAGCTGGCTCAGTTGCAGTATCTGATTCCGCGGCTGCGCGGTTGGGGCGAATCGCTGTCCCGTCAGGTCGGCGGTCGGGCCGCCGGTGGGTTAGGCATCGGCGGCCGTGGCCCGGGTGAGACGAAGCTCGAGATCGATCGGCGCCGGATCACTGCCCGGGCGGCCAAGTTGCGGCGGCAGCTGGCCGCGATGAAAACCGCTCGTGAGGTCAAGCGAGCCGGCCGACGTGGGAACCAGGTCCCGGCGGTCGCGCTCACGGGCTACACGAACGCCGGGAAGTCCTCCCTGCTCAACCGGCTCGCCGGCGCCGGCGTGCTCGTCGAGAATGCGCTGTTCGCGACGCTGGATCCCACCGTGCGCCGGTGCGAGACCGCCGACGGGCGTGTCTACACCCTCGCCGACACCGTCGGCTTCGTCCGGCACCTGCCGCACCAGCTGATCGAGGCCTTCCGCTCGACGCTGGAGGAGGTCGGCCAGGCCGACCTGATCCTGCACGTCGTCGATGCCTCCGACGCCGATCCCGAGGCGCAGATCCGCGCGGTGCGCGAGGTACTGGCCGAGATCGACGCGCTCGGTGTTCCCGAGCAGATCGTGTTCAACAAGCTCGATGCCGCCGACGACGAGGCGCTGGCCCACTTGCGCCGGCTCGCGCCGGATGCCCTGTTTGTCTCGGCGCACACCGGCGAGGGGATCGACGAGCTGCGGATGACCATCGCCAGCCGCCTGCCCCGCCCGGAGGTCGAGGTATGCGTGCTCATTCCCTATGACCGGGGCGAGTTGGTTGCCCGCATTCATGCGCGCGGTCGCGTACTGGCTGTCGAGCATCGACCTGAGGGAACGCTGCTGACCGCTCGCGTGAGTACTCGGCTGGCCGCGGCTCTAAGCGGCTTCATCGTCGCCGCGGGCGTACCCTCGTAAGGAATCCGTACGCAGCAGGTTGATCGGGCAGCTTGCTCGAGCCGCTCGAACCGGGTCGCCCGACAGCAACTCGCAGACTCACGGAAGGCCACGCGCATGGGTGGATGGGACGCACCGTGGCATTGGATCGTGCTTGCACTGATCTTCGTCGCGTTGTTCGGCTACAAGAAGATGCCCGAGATGGCGCGTTCGGTCGGCAAGTCGCTTCGGATCTTCAAGACCGAAATGAAGGGCATGACCGAGGACGACTCGGCGCGCTCGCAGGCCGTAACGGGTGCGCCGCCTTCGCTCGAACCGTCTCCGGCCACCCCCGCCCCGCAGACCCCGTCGGTGACCATGCCGTCGGCGGCCACGCCACCGCCTGGTGCGGCTCCGGCGGCCGATCCCGAGCCGACACCGGCCACCGTCCCGGCGGCGCCATCCGGCGCCGTGGCGCCCGCCGCTGATCCCGAGCGCGCGCAGTCGCCCGCGAGCCCGCCGCCCGGCGCGGACGGCCACCAGGGCTCCGGCAGCTGACCGACCGCACCGATTCCCGCCGCGCCCACCCCGGCAGTGCGGCCCTCGGGAAGTCCCCATCCGGGCGCGCCGTAGGCGTGCCGCGCTGGTGGCTGGTGACCGCCGCCGCCGTCCTGTTCACCATCGTCACCGTTGACGTCGTGCGTCGCGGAGCGCTCGTCACCTTCGACCATGATGTCTCGCGCACGGTCACCGACTGGGGCACGCGTCGGCACAAGATCAAGTACGCGGTCTATCTGCTGACACTGTTCGGTCAGCGGGGGACGGTGCTCGTCGTTAGCATCCCGACAGTTGCCTACGTGATCTGGCGAACCCGCAGCGTCGACCCGGTCGTGCGCTACGTTCTCGCGCTAGTGCTCATGACCGTCGTCGTCTACTCGATGAAGTACGCGGTCGGGCGCGGGGCGCCGCCGATCGACGGCTTGCACATCGGCGGCGAGTCCTACCCGTCCGGTCACGTCGCCAACGCGATCCTCGTCTGGGGGCTGATGTGGTATTGCGTGGCCCGGGTCGAGGTCGCGCGGCAGGTGCGCGTGGTGGCGAACCTAGCCCGCGTGATCGGTCCGATCAGCGTGGTGATCGGCATGACCTTGCTCGACTATCACTGGGCCAGCGACTTTCTTGGCGGCATCGGCATCGGCATCGTATTGCTGTCTGTCGTGACCACACGTTGGCTGCGTCCGCTGACGGCGCGCGTCGATGCGATCATCGCCCGTCGCGGTTGGGGACCACGCGATCCGATTCGCTGACAGCGACGGGGGGAGCGGACGGCTTCGATGCGATCAGACCTTGCGCAGTACGGCCACGACCTTGCCCAGGACGGTTGATTCGTCGCCGGGGATCGGCTGGTAGGCCGCATTGTGCGGCATCAGCCACACGTGACCCTCGCGCCGCCGCAGCGTCTTGACGGTGGCTTCGCCATCGATCAGTGCGGCGACGATGTCGCCGTTGTCGGCGTCGTCCTGCTGCCGGACCACGACCCAGTCACCGTCCGAGATCGCCGCGTCGATCATCGAGTCACCGACGACCCGCAGCAGGAACAACGTCCCCTCGCCCACCAGCGGTTTCGGTAGCGGGAAGACGTCCTCCACGACCTCGTCGGCAAGGATCGGCCCACCGGCGGCGATCCGGCCGACGACCGGCACGAACACCGGCTTCGCACCCGACACCGACTCGCCCGCAGCGACCTCGTCCGGCCGCCGGACGTCGACTGCCCGAGGCCGGTTTGGGTCGCGCCGCAGATAACCCTTGCGCTCCAGGACGGCGAGTTGATGGGCGGCGCTGGACGTCGACGCCAGGCCGGTCGCATCGCAGATCTCGCGAATGCTGGGCGGATAGCCCCGACGTTCGACCGACTCGCGAATGACTTCGAGCACGGCGCGCTGGCGCACCGTGAGACCGTCCGGACCCGGCGGCGCGTGCAGTTCGCTCACGGTGGCGTCGGCCAGGCTGGCCGCGTTCGCGTTGGTCACCCGGGCGTCAGCCGCCCGGCCCCGCCGCGACGACGAGGCCGAGCCGCGGGAGGTTGTCGAGGCGGCGCCGCGTTTCACCGGCGGAACTCGCTTGGCTGGTCGATCGGGCATGGGGTCCTCCGTGTCCGCGCCTGGTCGAGCGCCGGCTTCGTGCGTCAGTGCCTGCTTCCCGTCGTCATGAGACGCCAGGTGCTTCAGCGGCTCGAGCGCTGATGACGGCATGACGTTAGCGCGGAGAGCGTCGGAATCCAAACATGTGTTCGAAGGACACGCCGTGCGGCTCTGGTTTTTGTCGGAGGCTGCTGTTACACATGCGAACAGAGTTTCGATCGAACAACCGTTCGAGCGGGCTCGCGCTCCCGGGGTTCCGCGAGTGCACCGTCGAGGGGAGTCATGATGTCCGCCGCACCGCAGCACCCGCCGCTGGTTCACATTCCGCGTCGCGCGCGGCAACGCACTGTCGGCGCCGCGGCGCGTCGGCTGCGCCTGGTCGATCCGCCGCGCACCTCGGTTCTGTCGCGCCGTCCTTCCGGCTCGGCCAAAGCCGAGGTCCGGCTGTTCGCCGACCCGCGCTCGCTCGGACCGTCCCCGAGTGTGGTGCCGGCGACGGTGTCGAGCTGGTCGGCGGCGCGTGAGGTCCGCTCGGCCGCCTGGCATCAAGCCAGCGCGCATCCGGATGTCGCCTCCTTCGCGCCGGCGACTCCGGTCGGAGCGGCGGTGCGAATTACCCGGCGTGGCATCACGGTGCTCGCGCTGCTCGGCGTCGCAACCGGGCTCGCGATCGTTCTCGGCGCCTGGCTTTCGGCACCGTCCGCGCCTTCCGGGGCAGCCACCGGCCGGGTCGAGCCCGAGCCGGCCGTGGTCGTCGTGCAGGGTGGCGACAGTCTCTGGGCGATTGCGGGGCGGCTCGAGCCGGGCGCGGACCCGCGCCCGGTCGTCACTCGTCTGGAGCGCGTGAATCACCTGGCTGACGGGCAGGCCTTGCTGCCGGGCCAGACACTGCGTACGCGATGACCGCGCGGGAGACATG
>JAFAWL010000465.1 GCA_019241805.1 Actinomycetota bacterium | reverse complement strand
GCGCCTCCCGGCAAGATCCTGCACGAGGCCGCGACCGTAACGCCAACGGGCGGTTCGCCGATGCAGTTCGAGCTCTGGGCGCAGACCGGCGACACGGGCGTCTACCGCGTGATCAAGGCCGGAACGGAGGCGAGCCAGTCAGCAACTCAGAACGAGACCTACGACCCGTCAACGCACACGGTCACGGTCTCGCCGCTGCCACCAGCCATCCACGCGTATGAGGTCGCACACTCTGGGGACCCCGCCGTCGAGCTCAAGCAGATGGTCAACTCCGGTCAGGCGACCGCCACCCAGACTACGTACGACGGGATCCCGGCGTTTGAGCTCCGTGTCCACGCGTCAGTGGACCCGAACCTGAACGGCACTGCGTACCTCGCGCGGAGCGACTACCGGCCGCTCGAGATCGACTCCACCAAAGGCAGGATCGTGGTCTCAACCTACGAGTACCTGCCAGCAACGCCCACCAACCACGCACTACTTGCCGTCACCACTGCACACCCCGGAGCCACAGTCGTCAACCAGACAGGCAACGGCTGATCCGCCTCCCTCCACACGCGAGTCGCCGCGTCCTGGAAGTAGGAGTCGATTGGGGCGCGGCGGTGACGGCCGCCGCGCCCCGCGGCCGCCGGCAGCTCGCCGGTAACGTCGCCGCGTGCTCTCAATCAAACGGATGATTGGCGAAGGCCCCGCTACATGGTCCGCGATGACTCCGGCCGCGGCGGAGTGTGGACCCGCCGCCGCTTCTCGGAGGGAGCGACGGGCGAGCTCGACGGTGAGACTTTTCAACTGCAGCGCGATGGGCGCCGATGCTTCACCCTGACGAGCTCGGGCACGGTGGTCGCGACGGCCGAGGCGGGGAGGCGCGGTCGCTGGATGATCTCGTTCGACGGGTACGCCTACGAGCTGCATCGCACCTCCAGGTGGCGCTCGGATATGGAGCTGTGCGACGGCGCATACCCCGTCGGTTCGATCACAGGACGGCCAGCGCGTGGACAGGTGCAATGCGATCTTCCCTCCAACTTCTCGCCCGCAGTGCAGGCATTCATCGGGTTCGTCGTGGTGGCTCTCTGGAATCGCGCAACCGACAGCGCTGGCTCAACCGCGGTCGCGGTGAGCAGTTGAGACTGGTCCAACGCTGACGTCGCGATCAACAACCTCTCAACCTGGTGGGTCTACCTCCTCGGGCCGCTCGTCGGAGCAACCGGCGCCGTCGGCCTCGCCCACGTACTGCGCGGTCCCCCGAAGGCGCACGAGGCTGGCGCGGCCGGGGAACGCCGTTCAACCGAGCCGCCTGAGCCGTGGCCGAAGCGATCGCAGACCAGGACTACTCACTACTACCGGCCGTGGGCATACGATGACGCGGTGGAGTCGGGCCCGCTGATGGTGAGAGATGCCGGCATCTGAGCCGCAACCGATCCTGACGCCGCTGACCGAAGCGGCGATCTTCCTCGTCCTGACGGTCGACCCGGGGGCGGAGGGCACGGTGCGGGATCTGCTGGCGGACGCGAGTGGCCTGAAGCGATCGGTGGGCTTCCGGATCCCGGAGGGACAACTGACGTGCGTCGTCGGCGTGGGTGCCGCCGTGTGGGATCGACTGTTCGGAGCCCCGCGGCCATCCGGGCTGCACGGGTTCCGGGCGCTGGAGGGTGCGAGGCACACGGCGCCGGCTACGGCAGGCGATCTGCTGTTCCACATCCGCGCTCACCGGATGGACCTGTGTTTCGAGCTCGCCCAGCGATTGACCACCAGGCTGGTCGGGGCCGCGCGGGTAGTGGACGAGGTGCACGGTTTCCTGTCGTTCGACGAGCGCGACCTGCTCGGATTCGTCGACGGGACCGAGAATCCTGACGGCTACGCGGCGAATGACGCGGTGCTGGTCGGGGCCGAGGATCCGTTGTTCGCCGGGGGGAGCTACGTCGTCGTTCAGAAGTACGTGCACGACCTCGACGGATGGGACGCGCTGCCGGTGGAGCACCAGGAGCTCGCGATCGGTCGCACGAAGCTCAGCGATCTCGAGCTGCCGGACGAGGCGAAACCCACGAACTCGCACGTGGCCCTCAACACGATCGTCGACGAGGACGGCGAGGAACGTCAGATCGTGCGCTTCAACATGCCGTTCGGCAGCGTCGGATCGCGGGAGTTCGGCACCTACTTCATCGGCTACACCCGCACCCCCGACGTGATCGAGGAAATGTTGCAGAACATGTTCATTGGGAAGCCGCCCGGCAACCACGACCGCATCCTTGATTTCTCGACAGCGCTGACCGGGAACCTGTTCTTCGCGCCTCACGGCGACTTTCTCGACGATCCGCCAGTGCCAAATCAGGCGGCGAGCGCCGTCGACGCCGCCAACGAAGACCCGCAGGTCTCCGGGCACGGCTCGTTGCGAATCGGCAGTTTGAGAGACCCCGGATCCTAGGCTGCCGCTGCAGCTCATGCTGACGCAGTTGCATAGCTCATGCACACGAGATACAGACGCGGTCCGTCCGTTGTCCTTTGGGTGGACGAGCTGCCCCGGGGTCGTCGAGCGACACCCCCTTTCACGCGACGAAGCGAGCCTCGGCCGAACGAGGTCGCGACCTGCCTTGCGCGGATTGCGGGGCGGATAGCCGTTGGACCGGCTCGCGGGCACTCTCGATGACGCTAGTGGCGACAGCCGGGCAGGTCGTTCGCTTCGGCGCTCGTGGTCACCATTCGGCCATCCCGACGAGGACGCCCGAGGTAGGGTCTCATCGTGGACCTGACGCGCCTTGCGGCCGAGTTGCTCGATGGGCTACCGGCCAACCGGACGTTGGGGCTCTCTGTCGTCGAGGCCGCAAACGGCACAGGCAGAGCGGTGCTTCCAGTTCGCGGCGGGGTGCACAACGTCATCGGGGCGCTTCATTCGAGCGGGATCACAGCTCTTGTTGACGCGGCAGCGCTTGCCGCGGTGTTGTCCGTCAGCCCTGACGAGGCGACAGCCCGGCGGCTCCAGCCGCTCGGCGTCCAAGCCCGTCTGACGTTCGAGCGTCCCGTGCGTGGCACCGCGCTCGCCACATGCCAGCTCGATCGCTACAGCGAGGCGGCCGTTGCAGAGCTCTGCTTGCGCGGTCACGGCCGAGCGCGGCTCACGACCGCAACCATCATTGACGCCGATGGCGCGCTCGGAGCAGCCCGAGGAGAGTTCGACTGGACTCTCCGGATCGCACCCTCATGACCAACGATCTCACATCCTGCTAACCAGCCGGGACCCCACGCTCCAGGTCGAGCAGCACACTCGGTCCTCCAATGGGTCGGCACGAGTATCCACCCAGGCACCGGCAGAGACATGCTTCGCGCGGAAACCAGCAACCGCTCGGAGCAAGCGGCCGGCTCGCGACTGCTCGCGGGCAAGACCCGCCGCGAGATGGACTCCCCGGCCGTGATTCCTCCCGTGGCATTGCTATAGCCAGCCTGGCCGCCTCCTCACCGGCAAGCGATCACGCGCTTCGTCCGACGACGCGACCATCGGCACGATCGAGATGTCGCCATTGCGCTCGCCGGCCGCCGGACCGTCGGACGATCAAAGCAGCCGTCGGCGGCGGTCCAGGAGGCCTGCGTCACGCCTGAAGGGGAGCGACCGATGTGTGACCGCTCTGCTGTATGAGTGGTGGCCGGGGGACGATGTCGCTGAACCTGCTCGTGCGAGAGCGAACGTAGACCAGCGCGACCCGAGGCGCGGTGCGCGGCGGTCCGGCGGTGTGCTCGGACCGGCCGGAACCTAGCGGTCCCGACGCTTATTCGGCGGAGCGCGGTGCGTGCTTGTGATGCGCCTTGTGCTTGATCGGCCCTGAGGAGGTGACCAGGGTGATCGTCTTCTGGTACGCGTACGTTCCCCGGCCTGGCCTGGACCTGATCACGAAGCCTCGGCGCAGCGTCTGGGAGTGCGCGCGCGTGATCCTGACCGTGCATCCGAGGTCATTCAGCACCGCCCTGGCGACGCCTGACGGAGTGTTCGTGAGTTTCGGGACTATGCACTTCTGCGCAGGTGCGACAGACACCGGAGGTCCAACCGCAAGCACCGCAGACGCGGCGTTGTTCGCGGCGTTCGGATCCGTCAGGCCCGACCCGATTGCGACCGACACGCTGTTGGAATAGTTGCCCGCCGCGTTTGGCGTCACGACCACGTCAACCGGCACGCTCTGACCCGCAGTAAGACCGCTGATCGTGCAGGTAACCGTCTGACCGCTCGTGGAACAGGTCCCATCCCCGGCCACCGCGGAGTTGATCGCCAGCCCGCCGGGCACCTGATCGACGAACGTGAGCGTACCGCTGTCAGGACCACCGTTAGTTACGGTCGAGCTCAACAATGCCGGACGCCCCGCGGCCGCCCCGGCCGGACCCGCGGTCGTGGTCACGCCGGCATCCTGGTTTTGGATCAACGTCGCGGCTAGATTCATCGTGAAGCCCGCCCCACTCGTCGGCCCCGTCTGTGTGAGGGTCTGTCCCGCCGACGGTGGAGGGGAGCCGTCGCCGAGAGCGACTAGCGAGTCGCCACTCGGAGTCGAACCGGCCTGGAAAAAGCAACCCACGCCGCCCCCGGAGCTGAACAACCCGAGTGTCTCGCCGCCAGCGACGACGATCGGGGTTGCCAGCGAGTAGCTGGCGACCCCCCCGGCGGGCAGTGGGTTCGGGATCGTTTCCGAGTCGCTGCCCACCACCATGTAACTGCCGGTTCCGGCCGGCCTCAGGACGACGAACTCGACGGGGTCACCGGGGTTGTCGGCAGCCGTGAGCGTCTGCCACTGCGTGATCGTCCCGCCTCCCGCGGGCACGAAGTACGGCGAGGTCGGATCTTGTGTCAACTGGGCGATCGTGGTGGACGCCGGGCAGACCGATTCCGTCGAGCCGTTTGGCTGGGCTGTGATTCCAAGCGTGATCGCGCTGGCCGACGCCGCAAAGGCGAACAGCATCAGACACGACAAACCGACGATGCAACAAAGCTTCTTCCCCATGGCTCCTCCGTTGTGTCGCGGCCCCGCCCGACGGCCAGCGACTCGATTGCCAGCGGGAAGCTAGCAGCGAGCCCGGAACTACTGTCTCCTCAGCAACTCCAGCTTCTCGCCAGGAAGGAATCCCTTCCCAACGCCCGGGCTACCGGAGCGTCGTAGGGAGTCCTCCGCCAGGCCGCGGGGCTGCCGATCCCATTCGTGGCGAAGCGCAAGCCGGCGTCGACCATCTCAGGCGAGCAGAGCGATCGTCAGCTGTCGGCCGGTGCTAGCCGGCAGACAGGCCGTAGCTAAGATTCCAGCAGACGCGCATCTGGCGAATAGCAGGGCGCGAGCCGCTTGCGGTCAGAGACCTGCAATCCCGTCAGCGCGCTAATTACGAGGCACGCCGGTCAGGAGACAACCGGCGACCGCAATCGCGGTCTGCCATGGGCGCCGTCGATCGTGCACTCCGGCTTGCCTTCCAAGGACCGGATGCTGGTGCCGAAACGGCTGCGCATCCGTCCAAGCTTGAGGCGGTTATGGATGACCCTGGGTCCGGGCATGCTGAGGTCGTGCTCCTGCAAAGACGCCGCCTGGCGCCGGTTCGACCGGCTTGCCACCTCGAAAGGAGAAAAGCGCGTTCAAGTAGCTGCGCCGACCGGTCCGGCAACCCTGCTCCGCAGGAACGGCTCGACCACCCGCGCGACCGCGGCCGGGTCATCCGCGAACGGCCAGTGACCGCTACCGTGGAGGATCGCGATCTTCGCGCTCGAGAACGCCTCGCGCTGCCGCTCCGCCATCGCCGCTGGGATGTATGGATCGTGTGCTCCCCAGACCACCAGCGCCGGCCGGTCGAGCGGTCGCAGCCCGTCGGCAAGGTTGCGGGCGGCAGAACCCGGGTCGTTGCTAGCCCGGTAGAGGCGGAGGATCGCACGGGTGGTGCCGGCATCCATGTCGTCGTACATCCGGTCAACGAATGCGCGCGGCAGCCCGCGGGGGTTGCCGTGACGCAGCGCCGTCCGCAGGCCGCTGCGAGTCGTGGTGGCCTGAAAGAGCTCACCGGCGAAGGGCGTACGCCATATGCGCGCCAGGTAGTGCCAGCTGTAGCCGAGCAGAACGCCGGTATTGATCAGCACCACGCTCGCGAACTGGTCGGGATTCTGTGTCGCCCACGTAAGGCCCCAGGGCCCGCCGAAATCGTGCAGGACGAGATGCGCGCGCTCGATTCCAAGCTGACTTAGTGCCGAGCCCAGGAATCGGGCGTAGCCATCGACCGTGTAATCGAAATCGTCCGGCTTGTCCGCGCGTCCAAATCCGGGCATGTCAAAGGCGACCGCGCGAGAGAACGGCGCAACCCGTGTCAGCAGGTCATCCCAGTCGCGGCTCGAGCCTGGATTGCCGTGGACGAACACGACGGCCTCCGGCGAGTGAGCGTCACCAACCGACGAGACCGGAGTGCCAATCCCCTCCACCTCCACGCGCGTGCCGCTCACCGCGGCCGGAAGCGGCGTGCCCTCAGCCCATCCGCCCGACGGTGGCTGGACGTCAGAGTCTCGGCGACGGGCCGCGGTGACCCGCAGCGAGCGCCCCAGAAAGCGCACGAACTCCGGGTCGGTCGGCCGAATCGCTCGGGAACCGAACGCGAGGAATCCATCGGCGCACCGTCCGTCCTTCGCCGCGGCCGAGAACATCAGACGTTCAACCGGATTGAACCGTCGCCCAGTGGCGTAGTCCGAGGTCAGCAGGTAGTGCCCGATCAGCTCACGCCTCTGCCGCTTGCCGTATTGCTTTATCGCTGCATCCAGCCGCGCGTCCGATGCGCCGCCGTCGAGCACGTTGGCCAGCTCGCCCGCCAGCCATTCCCCAGACTCGAACGCGAACCCGCAGCCGACGCCCCACAGAGGGTCCATCGCCATCGCCGTGTCCCCGACGAACGCGAGTCCAGGCCGTGCGGCGGGTCGGGCCGTGTTCGGCAACTCGAGGGCTCCGAGAATCTTCGAGATCCGCTCGCCCTGCCCGACGTCCGGGCCATTGGGAAGCCCGTGGAAATAGGCCTCGAAGTTCGCCTCGAGATCACGCTTGAACCAGGACTCGCGGTCCTTGGTCTGGAACGTCGCCATGAGCGTGATGTCGTCATCTTGCGGAAATGCATATGCGACGTCCGGGTCGAGCAGCCACAAGAACGCGCTGTTCGCGGATGCCAGCGGAAGGTTGCGGTAGTACGCGAAGTAGCCAAAGCGCCCGTGCGGCAGCACTCGCGCCGGTACCCCGGCCAGCGTCGCCACATCGGAATTGCGCCCGTCGGCGGCCACCACCACGCGAGCCGTGATCTCATGCTCGCGTCCGTGCCGGCCAGCCGTCCTGATCCCTCGGGGACGTCCGTTGCCGCCGAGCAGCGCGGTCACCTTCTGCCCAAACATCACCTCCACGCCAGGTGTCTCGGCCGCCAGTTGGCGCACCATCGGGTCCAGCTTCTGGCGACGGATGTCATATCCGTAGCGCGGGTGGCCGTAGCCCTCGAGCAAGGGCGGCCGGACCCACCCGTACCGGGTCCACAACTCGAGCCCGGTGCGGATCCCTCCCGCCGCTTCGATCCGCTCGGCCAATCCAAGCCGCTGGATCGTCGGAGTCGCACTGGGCTGGATGACGTGCGTGCACATCGTCTTGTAGGCGGCCGGATCCGGCCGCTGCTCCACAACCGCAACCCGCGCCCCAGCCCGACCGAGCAAGGTCGCGACAGTGCATCCGGCGATGCTCGCTCCTGCGACCACCACGTCGTAATCAGCAGAGCTCGTCATACATCACCCCGTAAATCGTCGAATCCCTGCGCGCTCCTCAGGATCACGCACGTAAACGGGGCCGCGCGCATCACCCCGCCCGCGAGAATCAGCCCGAGTTGCCGATCGCTGAAGTGCGCGTGACGGTCGGGGCGCCTTCTTTCCGTCATCGGTGGTCAGCTCGGCTGACTGTCCACGGTGCCGACGGTACATCTGTGCGACCCATTGGCCGCCGGGGCGCTGCGCCAGACAGTCAACAAACTCACGCCACGAATCCGGCAGGTCGCTGACGGCGACCATCGCATAGGGGAACTGGGGAGGTCGCGCCACTCCGTAGAACAGCGCGGCCGCGGTGAGGTCCGCGACCGTCAAGGAGTCACCGACGAGATAACCGCTCGCCGAGATCTCGCGCTCGAGCCGGTCCATCGCGGCGATCATCTTCGCGCGGCTGTGCGCGGCCGATTCGGCGTTGATCTCAAATCGCTGCCGCATCGCCACACGCAGCACTGGGAAGCCGTCGCGAAGCACTCGGCGCGTCGCGGCGGACTGACCGCCGGT
>JAFAWL010000284.1 GCA_019241805.1 Actinomycetota bacterium | reverse complement strand
TTGGAGCCTTGCAGTCTCGGTTCGAGTCCGAGTCCCCCAGCGCTGATGACGGAGCTACCGAAGCGAGTGATCTCGACTTCCTCCTCGGCCGGCCGGTCATCGACCAGATAGGCTCGGGCCTGAACCCGCCTCGATCCCCGGAAGGTGCCGGAGTTCGTGTCCGAACAGTCCGTGATCGCCGTGGTCCTCGCTGCCGGCGAGGGCACCCGGATGAAGTCGACGACGGCCAAGGTGCTTCACGGTTTCGCCGGGCGATCGATGCTGGGTCACGTGCTGGCGGCGCTCGAGCCGCTGGCCGCGCATTCGACGGCGGTCGTCGTCGGCCACCAGCGCGAGCAGGTCACGGGTCACCTCGCGCAGATCGCTCCGACCGCGCAAGCCGTTGTGCAGGAACGGCAACTGGGCACCGGCCACGCCGTCGCGACCGCGCTCGCCGAGGTCGCGCCCGGGGACGGGGTCGTCATCGTCGTTCCCGGCGATGCGCCACTACTGCGGCCCGACACGGTCCGGGCCGTCCTCGACGAGCACCTTCGCACGGGCGCGGCCGCGACTTTGGCCAGCAGCGTCGTCGCGGACCCTTTCGGCTACGGGCGAGTCGTGCGCGGCCCCGACGACCGAGTGGTGCGGGTAGTGGAGCAGAAGGACGCCGATCTCGACGAACAGGCGATCACCGAGGTGTCCGCGCTTGTCTACGCGTTCGACGAGGTCCTGCTTCGCGACGCGGTCACCCGGCTGTCGACCGACAACGCGCAAGGTGAGCAATACCTGCCCGAGGTCGTCTCCATCTTCGTAGCCGAAGGCCGCGACGTGCGGGCGGTCGTCGTGCCGGCCGACGAGACTGCGGGCGTCAACGACCGCGTGCAGTTGGCCGCCGCCCATCGGGTATACAACGCGCGCCTGCTGGACGCGCACATGAGGGCCGGCGTCACGGTCATCGACCCGGCCACGACGTTCGTCGACGCGACGGTAACGATCGAGCGGGACGCCGTGCTCGCGCCCAACACCCGGCTGCACGGGGCGTGCATGATCGACGAGGGCGCGACCATCGGACCCGACACGACCCTGACCGACACCACTGTCGGTCCCCGATCGCATGTGCGCAATGCGGTCGCCGACCGGGCGACGATCGGCGCCGACGTCACCGTCGGCCCGTTCGCCTATCTGCGCCCGGGAGCGGTGCTGCACGACGACGTGCATGTCGGCACCTTCGTCGAGATCAAAGCCAGCGAGATCGGCACGGGGACGAAGGTTCCCCACCTGTCCTACGTGGGCGACGCGACCATCGGTGAGCACACGAACATCGGCGCCGCCACCGTCTTCGTCAACTACGACGGCGTCGACAAACACCGAAGCGTTATCGGCAGTCACGCGCGCACCGGCGCCGACAACATGTTCGTCGCGCCGGTCGAGGTCGGCGACGGTGCCTACACGGCAGCGGGCTCGATCATCACCGAAGACGTCCCAGCCGGGGCGCTGGCCGTCGCCCGGGCGATGCAGCGCAACGTCGAGGGGTGGGTTGCCCGCAAACGTCCGGGCACTGCGTCCGCCGAGGCCGCCCACGCGGCGGCCGCCGGCAGCGATACGTCCGCGGCAGCGGACAACCAGCAGACATCGTCATCCGCCGAGCCAGTGATCGAGGAGCAACCGTCGTGAACACCCTCCACGTCGCTGGACGCAAGAGCCTGATGCTGTTCTCCGGCCGGGCCTATCCAGAGTTGGCAGCCGAGATCGCCTCGGAGATCGGCGTCGAAATCACGCCTACGACCGCCCGGGAGTTCGCCAACGGCGAGACCTTCATCAAGCCGGACGAGTCGGTGCGCGGATCCGACTCGTTCGTGATCCAGTCGTTCACGTCGCCGATCAACCACTGGGTGATGGAGACACTGATCCTCGTCGATGCGCTCAAGCGAGCCTCGGCCAAGCGGATCACGGTGGTCGCGCCGTTCTACCCCTACGCCCGGCAGGACAAGAAGCACCGCGGCCGCGAGCCGATCAGCGCGCGGTTGATCGCCGACCTGTTCAAAACGGCGGGCGCCGACCGACTGATGGCGATCGACCTGCACACCGCACAGATCCAGGGCTTCTTCGACGGGCCCGTCGATCACCTGTTCGCGTTGCCGGTGCTCTCGGAGCACATCGAGCGCACGTACGGCGGCGTCGACTTCACAGTCGTCTCGCCCGACACCGGCCGGGTTCGTATGGCCGAACAGTGGGCCGACGAGCTCGGCGGCCGGCCGATCGCCTTCGTACACAAGTCGCGCGACCCGCTGGTGCCCAACCAGGTCACGGCCAATCGCGTCGTCGGTGACGTCGAGGGACGGGTCTGCCTGCTGATCGACGACATGATCGCCACCGGCGGCACGATCGTGAAGGCGGCGGACGTGCTCTTCGACGCCGGCGCCACCGACGTCGTCGTCGCGGCCACGCACGGCGAGTTGACGCCACCGGCGACCGACAACCTCAAGAACAGCCGGATCAGCGAGGTCATCGTCACGAACACGCTGCCGGTCACCGACGACAAGCGCTTCGACAAGCTGACCGTGCTCTCGATCGCCCCGTTGTTGGCGCGGGCCATCCGCGAGGTCTTCGAGGACGGCTCCGTGACGAGCCTGTTCGACGGCCGCAGCTGACCGTCGGCGGTCAATGCAGCGCCGGGCGAGCGGCGGCGATCCGCGCGAACCCGGCGATGTCGACGGTCTCACCGCGGCTGGCCGGATCGACCCCGGCCGCGCGTAGCGCTGCTTCGGCTGCGGCCGCCGAGCCGGCCCAACCGGCCAGTGCCGAGCGCAGCATCTTGCGCCGTTGGGCGAACGCGGCATCGATCACGGCGAACACGTCCGGCCGCCTGGTGCCATCGGGTAGCTCCGGAGGACGGTGCGCGGTCAGGCGAACCAGGCCGGAGTCGACGTTGGGTACCGGCCAGAACACCGCGCGCGGCACACTGCCGGCCCGAGCTGCCGCCGCGTACCACGCAACCTTCGCGCTGGGCACACCGTACGTGCGTGATCCGGGCGGGGCGGCGAGTCGGTCGGCGACCTCGGCCTGCACCATCACCAGTCCGCCACGCAGCTGGGGCAACAGTTCCAACAGATGCAGGACGATCGGCACGGCAACGTTGTAGGGCAGGTTGGCCACCAGCAACGTCGGAGTCGGAACCGGCGGCTCGGTGAGGGCGAGCGCGTCCGCCTCGACCACCCGCAGCCGGGTGGCGTCCGAGCGCGCGCCGACCGTCTTCGGCAGGTGCGCCGCGAGCACCGGGTCGATCTCCACCGCGGTCACCGAAGCGCCGACGGCAAGCAGCCCGAGGGTGAGCGAGCCGAGCCCCGGACCGATTTCCAGTACGACGTCGTCAGCGCCGACACCGGCCCGGTGGACGATGCGGCGGACCGTGTTCGGGTCGTGGACGAAGTTCTGGCCGAGGGTCTTCGTCGGCCGGATGCCCAGCGCTCGGGCCAGCTCGCGAATCTCGGCCGGCCCCAGCAGCTGCGTCACCCGCTCAGGCTAGTGACGCCCGAGCCGGTGGCGC
>JAFAWL010000232.1 GCA_019241805.1 Actinomycetota bacterium | reverse complement strand
GGCTGGCCGTAGCCCGGCTGTGACTGCGGTCCGTAGTTCTGTCCGTAGCCGGACGGCTGGCCGTGGCTGGGCTGGCCGTAGCCCGGGTGCTGCTCGTGCGCGCCCGGCTGGCCATACGTTGGCGGCTGGCCGTAGCCCGGCTGTGACTGCGGTCCGTAGTTCTGTCCGTAGCCGGACGGCTGGCCGTGGCTGGGCTGGCCGTAGCCCGCCGGCTGCTCGTAACCCTCGTACTGGCCCGACGCCGGGTCGGAGGGCACCGGTGGAAGGTACTGCGTTGCCTCGTCGGGCGAGGGTCGGTCCGGTCGATTCTCGGGTTGTTCGGGCTGGCGGCCCCAGGCCTGCGTCTGATCGCCGTCGTTGCTCATCGCATCCCTTTCGCGTACGCCGACGGGGTGCCCTCGGACCGGACCGGTCACCCCTGGCCATCCCGGCGGCGTCGCGCGTTCGGGTGCCGTTCAGCGACGGGCAACCGTGCGCGCCCGCGGCCACACCTTACTGCGGCCGTGGCCTGCTAGCGATCAAGCGGACATGCTCTGGGCGACAACGCCGCGACGTACGGCCTCGATGGCGGCCCGCGCGGTGGTCGCGATCCGGGGCGAGCCGACGGCGGCGACCTGGTCCAGTAGGTCGATCAGTTGTTTGCCCCAGCGCACGAAGTCGCCGGCCGACAACGGTGCGCCGGTGTCGGCCGACGCGTCCAGCACGCGGTCGAGGCCCTCGTTGCGGGCCCATCGGTAGACGGGCCAGACGAGTCCCAGTTCGGGTTCGCGACTGCGCGGCAAGCCCGCCTCGGCCTCGTCGTCGGCGAGTTCGGCCCAGACGTGCACCGACTGGGCGAGTGCCGAGCGCAGTGCACCGGTCGGTAGCCGCTCGATGAAGCGTTCCTCGCGCCGGGCTTCGTAGACCAGCGCCGACACGGCGGCGGCGAACTCGGCCGGTTCGAGCCCGTCCCAGACGCCGGCGCGCAGGCACTCGGCCACCAACAGGTCGGACTCCGACCAGATGCGTGCAAGCACTCGACCGAGTGGAGTGGCCTGGTCACCGTCGAGGTATCCCCGCTCGTCGAGCAGGCCGCAGATGCGGTCGAAGGCACGACCGAGGGATCCCGTGCGCCCTTCGATCCGTTGGCGAAGGGCCACCGTCTCGCGTTCGAGCCGGGCGCGCCGCTGCCCCCAGCGGGCGTGCTCCTCCCGATCGGCGCAGCCGTGGCAGGGATGCGCGCGCAGTCGCCCCCGTAGCTCGGCGATCTCCGAGTCCGCCTCGGGGACGCGCCGAGGGCCGGCCGCGGCCGGCGGCAGATCCAGGGAGCGCAGCGACGCGGCCAGGTCCCGGCGTTCCTGCGGCGAGCGGTGGTTGAAGCGCTTGGGCACTTTGACCCGGCCGACGACGTCGATGGCCGAGGAAAAATCCTGTGGCGACACCCGGCCGGCCCACCGGCCCTCCGTCAGGACCAGCGGACGCGGATCGTCGTTGAGGCGCACGCCCGGGTCGAGCACGATGGCAAGCCCGGCCCGCCGGCCGCGGGGCACCCTGATCACATCGCCGATGTGAAGCGCCTCCAGTGCCGCGACGATCGCACCCTGGCGGGCTCGGGAGGTGCGTCGCGCGGCCTGTGACTCGACCTCGCCCAATCGGCGGCGTAGCTCGAAGTATTCGGTGATGTCGCCGAGGTGGCAGCTCATGCGAGCGGCGTAGTCAGCCATCGTTGTGTCGTTGCGGCGGATCTGCTTCACCAGACCGGCCACCGACCGGTCGGTCTGGAACTGCGCGAAAGACGACTCCAGTAACTGACGCGCGGCCGGTCGCCCCATCTGCCCGACCAGGTTGACCGCCATGTTGTACGAGGGTCGGAACGATGAGCGCAGCGGGTAGGTCCGCGTCGAGGCCAGGCCGGCTACCCGCGCCGGATCGACGTCGGGCCCCCACACCACGACGGCGTGCCCCTCGATGTCGATGCCGCGCCGACCGGCCCGGCCGGTCAGCTGCGTGTACTCCCCCGGCGTGATGTCGGCGTGGCCCTCGCCGTTGAACTTGGTCAACCGCTCGAGAACGACGGTACGGGCCGGCATGTTGATGCCGAGGGCCAGTGTCTCCGTGGCGAATACGGCTCGGACCAAGCCGCGGACGAACAGCTGCTCGACCACCTCCTTGAACGCCGGCACCAGCCCGGCGTGATGGGCGGCTATGCCCCGCCGCAACCCGTCCAGCCACTCCCAATAGCCCAGCACTTCAAGGTCCGGGCCGGCGATGGATGCCGTGCCCCGCTCGACGATTGCCGTGATCTCGTCCCGCTCCTCGGTGGAGGTGAGCCACAACCCGGCTTGCACGCACTGCCGCACCGCGGCGTCGCACCCGGCCCGGCTGAAGATGAACGTGATCGCGGGCAGCAGACCCTCGCGGTCGAGTCGTTCGATGACCTCGGGCCGATACGGCGGACGCCACGCGCGGCGCTGGTCCCGGCGCGGGTCGCGGTAGCGATCACTGCCGTAACGAGAGCTGATGTGTCGCACCAGTTCGGGGTCGACGACGCTCGGATCCTCACCGGAGAACAGATCGAACAGGCGGGGACCCACGAGCAGGTGCTGCCACAGCGGCACGGGCCGCTCCTCATGCACGATGACCTTGGTGTCGCCCCGCACACTGACGAGCCACTCCCCGAACTCCTCGGCGTTGCTGACCGTGGCGGACAGCGACACCAATCGCACTGAGGCCGGCAGGTGAATGATCGCTTCTTCCCAGACGGCGCCGCGGAAGCGATCACCGAGGTAGTGCACCTCGTCGAGCACCACGTAGCCAAGCCCGGTCAGGGCGTCGCTTCCGACGTAGAGCATGTTGCGCAACACCTCGGTCGTCATCACGACGATCGCCGCATTGGAGTTGACCGCGTTGTCGCCGGTGAGCAGGCCGACCTGGTCGGCGCCGTACCGCTCCACCAGGTCGGCGAACTTCTGGTTCGACAGAGCCTTGATCGGAGTGGTGTAGAAGCATTTCTGCCCGGCAACCAGGGCCAGGTGAACGGCGAACTCGCCGACCACCGTCTTTCCGGCGCCCGTCGGTGCGCAGACGAGCACGCCGTAACCGTCTTCGAGCCATTCACACGACTCGGTCTGGAACGGATCGAGTTCGAAGCGGTACCCCGCGGCGAATTCGGTCAGAGCCGGGTGGCGTCCGCGGCGCCGCGCCGCAGCGTATCGCTCGGCCGGCGAGGACATACTTCAACCCTACTGACGACCCGGCGATGGCCAGCGACGACCGGTCGACGACCAGGCGTGGTGCCAGCCCTCTCAGCCGCGGGTCTGACCGTAGATCCGCTCGACGTGCAGGTGCAGCACCAACCGTTGTTCCTCGACCATTGCCCGGCGGTAGCCGGGCCAATCGTCGTGGTCCGCTCCTCGGATCCGCCGATACAGATCGACGAGATCCTCGACTGTAGCGTCGTCCACCGCGTGGGCGACCGGGATGAGTTCCGCCGTCCCGTCGGCCACCGCCCACTGCCAGAAGTCCGGCGTGGCGACGTGGTAGCTCGCTCGCGGGTCCTCGCGCAGGTAGCCCGTCTTGGCCCGGGTAGCGGTGATCGAGACGCGGATCAGCCGGCGGTCGGGGTCGTAGTGGTGGACCACGTTCGACAGATGCGGCCTACCGTTGGGTCGAATCGCGACCAGGACCCCTCGGCTCTGCTGAGAAAGCAGGCCGTACAGCGCCTCGTCACTCATGTTCGTGCGAACCGCGACCGGCCCACGCGCATTCCGGTTTCGCGGCGACGAGCTGATTTGGCGGGGTCCACGCCACCCGGCGGGTCAGGTCGTGTCGGTCCACTGATCGTCGAGCGGCTGCGGGATCGGATCGATCCGACTGGGCACGTCGTCGCCCGGATCGGGGGCGACGGCGACCGCGCGCCGCTGGGCCTTGCGGCGATCGTGAACGACCGCGATCACGACAGCGGCCTCGAAGAGCAGACACATGGGGATGGCCATTGCGCACATCGTGAACGGATCGGTGCTCGGTGTGGCGACGGCCGCGAATACGAAGATCAGGAAGATGCTGAGACGTTGTGACTTGCGCAAAAGCTTGGCCGGCAGGACACCCGCGAAGTTGGCCATGACGACCAGTAGCGGTAGCTCAAAGGCCGCACCGAACACCACCAGTAACAGCGTGACGAAATTCAGGTAGTCGGTGACCGTGAGGATCGCCTGGGTCGAACTGGTCGCTTGAGTCACCAGTACACGCAGGCCCTTGGACAACACCGCGTAGGCGAGCGCCATGCCAGCGACGAACAACACCGTCGAGGCGATGACGAACACAATCGTGTACTTGCGCTCGTTCTTGCGAAGGCCCGGCACGATGAAGGCCCAGATCTGGTAGAGCCACAACGGGCCGGTCAACACCGCACCGGCGATGACCGAGACCTTGAGCCGGGCCGTGAAACCGTCCAGAACGCCGTGGTAGGTGAGCACGCACTCGTGCGTGCCGCCCGGCACGTAGCGGTACTTGGCCGGGATCGAACAGTACGGTTCCTTCAAGAAGTTCAGGATGTCCTGGTAGAACACCCAACCCACGATCGATCCGGCGGCAACGATCAGGACCATGACGACCAGGCGCCGGCGTAGTTCGCGCAGGTGGTCGAGAACGGACATGCGACCCTCGGGGTCGCGATGTTTGCGACGTAGGCGGATCCGGACCATCGGGGCGGACGTACCTGCGCTCAGCCGCGCCGGGGCAGTCGCTGCTGCACCTCGGCCAGGGCCCGCGACAGATCGGAAAGTTCGCCGAGCTGGGTCTGCAGCGCCTGGGCGTCGCGGCGCAGCCGAGCAATCTTCCACGTCAGTTCGTAGGCGGCGAAGCCCAGGACGACGAGCGCCACGACGCCGACCACGCCCCACACGATGCCCACGATCACGCGGGCGACTCTACTGCGAGACGCCGGTGGGGTACGCGTCGAGCGCGTCCCGGGCCTCCTGGCGGATCGATTCCGCCAGCCATTCCGGTGAGAGGACCTCGACCTGTCCGGCCGATCCGAGCACCAACGCCCGTACCCACGCTGGATCGGCCACCCGCAGGCTGATCTGCCGTCGGCCGGAGGTCTCGACGATCTCTTCGCTCGGGTAGTAGTCGGCGACCCAGGCGTAGGCCGGCGCGCAGCGCAGTACGGCCACCAGATGCTCGGGAGCCGGGCTGTAGACACCGCCGGACAAATCACGAAGCTCCACGTCGTCCGGCGGTCGCGCGGGCTCGTCGAGAACCTCGACCTGCTCCATGCGGTCGACCCGGAACACCCGCATCCCCTCGGCGCTGCGGCACCAGGCTTCCAGGTAGCTACGGCCCTCCAGCTCGAACACCCGCACCGGGTCGACCACGCGTTCGCTGATCTCGTCGCGGGTCGCCGTGTAGTAGCGCAGACGCATCGCCCGCTGGCCCGTGACCGCCGCTTCCACGACCGGTAGAAGCTTGGCCGTCGGATCGAGTTCGACGCTGATCGTGGCCGTGTCGTCGACCGGACCGCCGGCGGCCTCGACCTTGGCCAGCGCCCGGCCGATAGCGTCCCGGTCGGTTACTCCCGGCACCTCGACCAGCGTTCGCAGTCCGATGATCAGTGCCAGCGCCTCCTCCGCCGTCAGGCGAAGCGGACGGGACATACCGGCGTCGAAGAGCACCGATACCGTCTCGCCGTCGAACGAAAGGTCGATGAGATCACCTGGTCCGTGACCCGGCAAGCCGCACATCCACAGCAGTTGCAGGTCGCGGCGCAACTGATCCTCGGAGATTCCGAAGTCGGCGGCCGCCTGCGCCGCCGCGATATCCGGATGCGCCTGCAGGTAGGGCACCAGCGCGAGCAGTCGCGGCAGCCGCTCGCGCTCGCCGGTCATTCGTGCACCGCCGCTACGGCACTCAGCCGCCGGATGACCTCGGTCACGAGGTCCGGTGGGTCGATCGCCTGGGCGCCGGAGCCGGCGCTGGCCACCAGTTGGGCAAGTGTCCCGACGTCCACGAACGCAACGGTCAACAGGTCTGCATCCTGGTCCTGTGCGAGCCGGCGCAACTGCCCGGCCCGCGAACCGTTGACCCGGATGTGGGCTGTTCGGCTTTCGTCGGGGCTACGACCGGTGACGTGGGCCAGCAGGTCGACTCCGGCCGGGCGCTCGAAACCACCCGCCTTGCCGGAGAACTCGATGTCGCCGACGATGCGTGACAGCCGGAAGCTGCGGGCTTCGCCGCGGTCGCGGTCGTGTCCGACGAGGTACCAGCGGCGTCGCCACGACAGGACGCCCCAGGGTTCGACGGTGCGATGCTCCAGCGAGCCCGATCCGGACTTCTGGTAGTCGAAGCGCACCGCGCGGGCGTGCCGGGCGGCGTCGATCAACACGGGCAGGCCGGAGTCGCTGGCGTCGACCGGAGCGATCGCGCCCGGGGCCGCGGCGGCGTCGATATCGGCGCCGCCGGCCCGCAACTTCATCAGCGCGTTGCGTGCCGGTGTACCCAGCGTGGCCGACTGCCAGAGCCGGGCCGCGAGGCCCACGGCGGCCCGTTCGGCCGCGTCGAACTCGATCGGTGGCAGTTCGTACTCGCGGCGGGTGATGCGGTAGCCGTCCTCGCCGTCGAAAGCACTGTTGCGGCCGGTCTCCAACGGCACGCCGAGTTCGCGAAGCTCAGCCTTGTCCCGCTCGAACATCCGCTTGAACGCCTCGTCGGCCTGCGATGTGCCGTCCGCGGGCTCATAGCCCGGAACGGCCGAACGGATCCGTTCAGCGGTCAGGAACTGCCGGGTCGACAGCAGGCAGATCACAAGATTGACCAGGCGTTCAGCCCGTCGCGCGGCCATGTCCTCGAAACTAATCCCCGAACGCGGCCGGCGGACGGCGGCGCGCGCGGAACGGGCCATGCCACCCAGCGTAGTGGCCGGCCGGCCCCGCTCGGAGTGCTTTTCGCCGGCGTTTGGACACGGTCGCTGCTGCGTCGCAGCGGGCCTTCGACGCCGGCGGTCGTGACGTGGTGGCGGGCTAGAGTCGCTGGGTGATCCGGTGGCGCGCGGGCGTGGTCCACGCCGTGCGGCGGCAGTGGACCGGCGTCGTCGAGGTCGACGTCGAACTGGAGGCGGGCGCGTCCGGCCAGACGTTCGTGCCGGCCTTGGCCTACGTGGAACTGGTCGGCACACCGGTCCGGG
>JAFAWL010000225.1 GCA_019241805.1 Actinomycetota bacterium | reverse complement strand
GCGGTCGAACGACGCGGTATCTCACCGCTGTGCGGGACGCGGTATCTCACCGCGATGTATCACGACGATACATCAGCCCGATAGCCTCGAACAACGAACGAGTACCTGTGCGTCGTCGCAGAACCGGGCCGCTGACGCAACGCCACTGATGGCGCGACCCTGAGGAGGTGCTCCACCACTCCGGGCGAACCGTGCCGAACCCGGTAACCTCGGCCAGGTGAGTTCGGGCCCGTCGAAGCCGCGCGATGCCGTCGCCGGTCGCCGTCGTGCCGTCGTCGCCGCTCTGACCCAACGCACCCGCGTCGTCGATTACGCCCTGCAGCGTCGCGCTCTGCTGGCGGACATCCGCACCGGCCGACGTTCACTGGCCGAGGCGTGCGACGCTCATCCGTACCTGCAGCTCGCCGCGCGGCACTACGGCGAGCCGGCTCTGATCAAATGCCCGGTCTGCGCCAAGGACGGCTTGCGGCTCGTCCACTACATCTACGGCGACGCGCTCGGCAAGGCCGCCGGCCAGGCCAAGAGCTTGGCCGAGCTGGAACGCATGCAGGACGACTACACCGAGTTCGACGTGTACGTCGTCGAGGTGTGCCGTGACTGCGGGTGGAACCACCTCGACCGCACGTTCGTCCTGGGCACCGGCGACCTGCCGCGGGCCGCGGACGGCTGATCCTGCACGTGAGCAACGACGACTGGTCACAGCCCAATGTGACCCGTGCCGGAAAGGCCGGACCGCCACCGGACAGTTGGTGGCGTCGCCAACTGGCCGCACGCGCCCGCCGCAAGGCAGCCAAGAAGAAGCGCCTCGCGGCGATGTCGCGGCGTCGCCGCATCGCCCGCCGCGTCGGCATCCTGGGCACCTGGGTGCTCGCGTTGATCGCGTTGATCATGGTCGCGTCCGTGGTCGCCTTCTACACGCTGACCAACGTGCCGCGACCGGAGGACATCACCCTGCCGCAGGTGGCCACCATCGAGTATTCGGACGGGTCGGTGATGGCCCGCATCGGAACGGAAAACCGCACGATCGTGCCGCTGTCCAAGGTGCCGGTTCCGGTGCGATACGCCGTGGTCGCCGCCGAGGACCGCGGCTTCTACAGCGAGCCCGGCGTGTCGATCAAAGGCACTTTGCGGGCGGCAATTTCCGACCTGACCGGCGGCGATACCCAAGGCGGTTCCGGCATCACCCAGCAGTACGTGAAGAACGCCTACTTGAACTCCTCCCGCACGGTGTCGCGCAAGCTGCGCGAACTGGCGATCGCGGTCAAGCTTTCCCGCAACTACTCGAAGGATCAGATCCTCGAGTTCTATCTGAACACTGTCTATTTCGGCCGAGGCGCTTACGGCATCGAGGCAGCCGCGGAGACCTATTTCAACGAGACGTCGGACAAGCTCACCACCAGCCAGGGCGCATTACTGGCGGCGCTGCTCAAAGCGCCGAGCACGTACGACCCGGCCAACGACATGACGGCCAGCAAATCGCGCTGGCAGTACGTCGTCGACGGCATGGTCTCGATCAAGCAGCTCACCGCCGATCAGGCCGCCGCCCTGACCTTCCCCGCCACCCAGCCGCCCACCGATCAGGCGGCGCTGGGTGCCTCCGGGCCGACCGCCTTGGTCGTCAACCGGGTGCTGGCCGAGCTGCAGGCCGACGGCATCAGCCAGTCCGACATCCAGGACAAAGGCCTGCACGTGTTGACCACGATCGACAAGAACGCGCAGACGGACGCGGTCAACGCGATCAACGCGACGTTCACCAACCTCTCGCCGAAGCAGGCCAACATCAAGAACGCGCTCATAGCTGTCAATCCGACGACCGGCGGTGTGCTCGCCTACTACGGCGGTCCCGGTCCGGGCGGCAAGAACTATGCCGGCCAGCCGGACTCGTTCGACTACGCCGGCGCCGGCTGCCGGCCACCGGGCTCGTCGTTCAAGCCGTACACGTTGGCCACCGCACTCACGCAGACGTTGGCCAACAAACCCCCGCTCTACACGATCAAAACGGTCGTCGACGGCCGGCAAACCGTGACCATCGACGGGACCCAAATCTCGAACGACCCGTCGGACAAGCAGTACTCGGGCATGGTGCCGATCGACTTCGCGATGAAGGTCTCGCTCAACACCGCCTTCGACGGGCTCGCCTACGCGATCGGCCCGTCCAACGTCGCCGCTACGGCCCATGCCGCCGGCATCGAAAAGACCTGCGGCGGAGTTCCCACCCTGCAGAACGCCGACGGCTCCACGAGCTTCGGTATCGGCATCGGCGACTACCCCGTCCACCCGATCGATCAAGCGATCGGCTACGCGACCCTCGACAACGGCGGCACGGCCAACGCCGCCTACATGGTGCAGAAGGTCACCGACGCCAAGGGCGACCAGCTGTTCGAACACAAGGCCGCGGGAACCAGGGCACTGGATCAGCGCGTCGCCAACGACACCACCCTCACGCTCGAACCGGTCGCGTCGTTCTCCGGCGTCGGACTGGGCAAGGGACGACAATCAGCGGCCAAGACCGGTACCGAGGGGATCCTCACCGGACCCGACGCGGGCCAGAACAGCGACGCCTGGATGGTGGGTTACACACCGCAGGTCAGCACCGCCGTATGGGTGGGCAGCGGCAACTCGACGCAGGCGATCTACAACTCCTCTGGCGGGGCCGAATACGGTCGTGATCTGCCCGGACGCGCGTGGAAGGCCTTCATGGACGCCTACCTCAACAATCAGCCCAACCAGGCGCTGGCGTCGAAGCAGATGATCCTGGGCAACGGTGCGTCGAGCTCGGCCAGCGCAACCGCGACGGTGACGACACCGAGTTCCACGCCGACGACCACGCACCCGAGCTCGCCGAGCACACCTGCGGCGCCGACCACGCACCCGACAGTTCCGAGCTCGCCGTCCCCGCCGCCGTCGTCGGCTTCGGCACCGCCGACCTCCGCGGCGCCGCCCGCAGCTCCGGCCCAACCGGGAGCCGCGCCCAATCCTTAGCGGCCGTGCGAGGATGCCCGGGTGAGTGACGCGGGCGCGACGCGGCCCAGCCGTGCCGGCTCGAATATGCCCAGCCGTGCCGATGCGACGGTTGCGCGAGCCACTCGCTTCCTCGGCGGTCCGTGGGGACGCTATGCCGCATCCGGTGACTCGCGCTGGACGCCCTTGCGGGTGGTGCTGGCACTGGCCTGCATCACGCTCGTTCTGGCCTACATCGAAAAGTCGCCTTGCGCCGACGGCCAATGGACGGGCAACAAGCAATACACGCACGTGTGCTACTCGGACGTCATTCCGCTGTGGAGCGCCGAGCGACTCGACGTGGGAAACGTCCCGTACCGCGACAACGCCGTGGAATACCCCGTGCTCGTCGGCGGATTCATGTGGTTGAGCGCAAACCTCACCAACGGCCTGCATTCATTGCTGTCCGACGTCAGTTCGGTCGAACTCTTCGGCATGATCACCTGTTTCCTGCTCGCCGCCTGTGCGCTAATCGCGGTGGCGGGCACGGTCGGTGCCGCCGGTCGCCGCCCGTACGACGCGGTGATCTTCGCGTTGTCACCGCTGCTGGTCTTTCACGCCTTCTCGAACTGGGACCTGCTGGCCATGGCGTTCGCGAGCTGCGGATTGTGGGCGTGGGCCCGACAGAAACCGGTGGCGGCCGGCGTGCTCATCGGGCTGGGGGTGGCGGCCAAGCTCTACCCGATCTTCCTGCTCGTTCCCCTGATCCTGTTGGCGATGCGCACCGGACGACATCGCGAACTGTGGTGGTGCGTCGTCTCAACGGTCACGTCATGGATCGCCGTCAACATCGCGGCGTACGGGGCCTACTACGCGGGCTGGCGCGAGTTCTACGCGTTCAGTGCGACACGGGACGCC
>JAFAWL010000468.1 GCA_019241805.1 Actinomycetota bacterium | reverse complement strand
CGCGGTCGCGGACCCGCACGCCCTCTACCCGACCCTCGTCGCTGAGCACCAACGACACGGCCTCCGTCTCGTAGATGATCTTCGCGCCCGGGTGCTGCTCCAGGTGACCGGCCAACGCGTCGACAATCGCCAGGCCCCCGCCGTTCGGCGACGCCATCGGCTTGTCCAGACCTATGATTCCCTCGGCGTGGAGGAACTCCACGCCATGGTCCATCAAGAACTTCCCGGTGGCCGGCACTTCCTGCTCATACGCCAGGCAGTACTCCAAGTCGGCCAGACCCTTGGAGACTTCCTGCATCTCACCAACCCAGCCGGGCTCCATCACGAAATCCTTGTCGACCCGCATGCCCGCAGTCGTCCACCGCGTCGATGCGCCTCGCTCCTCTTCGGTGGAGCGCTCGAGCACGGCGATGCGCGCCTCGTGACCCTCGGCCTTGGCCGTCTCCGCGAAACTCACCGCGGTCGACAGACCCGCCGCGCCACAACCGACGACGACCAAGTCATACATCTCATCAGACGCCATACTGGCTACTCCCAAGAGGTTACGTAGGCAGGAATTCCAAGGATTCCTAGCGGACGGTGACGGCTTCCTGCATCTGAACGGCCGCGTGGGCGCCCGCGATCCGACCGAACGTGCAGGCCCGCAGCACCGTGGTGAGCGCCGGGTAGGCGTGGTAGGTGATGCCAGAGATCTCCCCCGCCGCGTACAGGCCCGGGATCGGAATCCCGCCGGTGGAGACGACCCGCGACAGCGTGTCGGTCTTCAATCCGCCGTAGGTGAAGCAGACAGCCGCGGCCACCGGAATGCCGTAGTACGGCGGGTGGTTGATCGGGTTCGCCCAGTTAGACTTCGGCGGCGTGATGCCCGTCGTGCTCTTACCGTCGTACCTTCCGGTCGAGTCCCACGCCGCGTCGTTGCAGGCCGCGTTGAACTCGTTCACCGTCTGCTCGAGCGCGTCCGCGTCCAGACCCAGCTGCGCGGCCAGGTCACGAATCGTGTCGGCCTTGGCCGGCGGCACGTCCGTGTCGAAGTAACTCGAAAGCACGTCGTTGCCCAGCACTGCGTCATCGGTGATGAAGTACGCCGTGTTGTTGGCCTTCTCCCAGATGTCGAACGCAACCAGCTCGAACGAGTCGAGCAGATCCTTTTCGCCCTCGTCGAGGAATCGCTTGCCATCCGCGTTGACGATGATGCAGAAGTTGTGCCCGGCGATGACGGCGTCGGGGCGGTCGGTGCGGATGTCAACGACCTCGGTGTGCGCCCGGTCGAACTGACCCGAGGTCGCCGCACCGATGGCCTGCGCCATCCGGATTCCGTCGCCGGTGTTGAACCGCGTCCCCGGCACCAACTTCTTCAAGTCGACAGCGTTCTTGCCCAGGTAGTGGGTCAGCATCTCGTAGTTGCCCTCGAAGCCGCCGCAGGCCAACATCACCGAGGGTGCCCGAAGCGTGCGCATCAGACCGTCGCGGTCGCGGACCCGCACGCCCTCTACCCGACCCTCGTCGCTGAGCACCAACGACACGGCCTCCGTCTCGTAGATGATCTTCGCGCCCGGGTGCTGCTCCAGGTGACCGGCCAACGCGTCGACAATCGCCAGGCCGCCACCGTTCGGCGAGGCGGAGGCACTGATCTTGTTCATGCCCGGCACCTGGTCACGGAAGATGAACTCGACGCCGTGTTCCTGCAAGAACTTGCCGGTCGCCGGCACCTCCTGCTCGTAGGCCAGGCAGTACTCGAGATCGGCCAGCCCCTGTGAGGCCTCCTGCATCTCGCCGACCCACCCCGGGTCCATCACAAAGTCCTTGTTGACGCGCATGCCGGCCGTCGTCCAGCGCGTCGAAGCGCCCCGCTCGGCCTCGCTCGAGCGCTCGAGGACCGCGATACGGGCCTCGTGACCTTCGGCCTTGGCCGTTTCGGCGAAACTCACCGCGGTCGACAGACCGGCCGCACCACAACCAACGACCACAAGGTCATACGTCTCGTCAGACGCCATCTCGCCCCAACTTTCCAGGATGTGCCAAACAGGTCAACAGTGCCGTCGTCTCGTGACCCGCATCCGGCCGAAAATCGGCGACGTGAACAGGCCCGGCCCAGGCGCGACGGCTGACGAACTCCGGGAGATGACATCAGACGGTAGTACGTGATCGCGACGAGAGTCAACGCTACCTCGGCCTTGGAGACGTTGTTCATCGCCGCGGCTGGTGCGCCTACGCGGCCGCGGCGCAAGCGACGCGCGCGGGGCTCGCCCTTGGGGGCACGAGGGTCGCCGCTGATCGGTGCCGCCTCCTAGCGCATCACCATTCCACCGTCGACGTGAATGGTCTGACCGGTTATATACGAGGCGTAATCGGAGGCGAGGTAGAGGCACGCATCGCCCAATTCCTCCACGTTTCCCGCCCTCGATATGTGCCGCCGGACCGTCGCCCTACCAATAACGCCGGCCGGGAAGTCGACCGGATCGCGACTGGTATCCACTCCCCCGCCCGGGGCCAGGACGTTCGCAAGGACGCCCCGTTCGGCGAACTCGGTAGAGATCGACTTGATCAGGCCGGGCAACGCGGCCTTGCAGGTGACGTTGTGCGCGCGGTGGGGTGACCCCTCAACGCCGTCCGGCCCGCCGATGGCGATAATGCGGCCGAAGCCCTTGTCGAGCATCTTTGGTATCACGAGCCGTGAAAGATAGAACAAGGCGGACAGATTGCCGGCGATGATCGCGTCCCAGTCCGCCGGGGTTATGTCGAGGAACCACTGGTACGGACGGCGCGCTGCGTTGGAGATCAGATAGTCGATCGGACCGAGAGCGCTTTCGACCTCGGATACGATTCGCTCGCAGGTGGCGAAGTCGCCCAGCTCGCCTTGGACGAGCACCGATCGCACGCCCAGCGCTTCGACCTCCTGAACCACGGTGCGTGCGTCGTCGACGCTGTTGCGGGCGTGCACCGCGACGTCGAGGCCGTTCGCCGCGAACGCGAGCGCGATGGCTCGCCCGATGTTCCGGGCGGCACCCGTCACGAGAACGGTATTACCGGTGAAATGCTCCCGGCCGAGTTGCATCGGGCCGTCTGTTGCCATAACTGTGCGTCCTTTCGATTTGCGTCCGCTGGGTCACGCACGAACGCATGGTCAGATGACACCTTCTTCGGCCAACGCATCGACTTCCCCGACCGATAGCCCGAGAACCTCGGCGTAGACCTCGTAGTTGTGCTCGCCGTAGGCCGGCGCGCCCTTGTTGATCGCGCCACCGACGTACGCCGGCGTCTGACTCATGTCGAACGGAAGCTCGGCCAAGGGCCAGCTGCCCAGCTCGCCATTCGGGACCTCGGTGAGCCACTGCGCGTGCGCCAGTTGCGGGTCCGAGTCGCACCGATCTTCGGCCGTCTGCGCCACGCCGGCTGCGACACCGGCGCGCTGTAGGGCCGTCATGGCCGCATAGCGGTCCTGCGTGATCGTCCACGACTCCACGAGTGTGTCGACGACCTGGCGATGACTGATGCGTTCGGCTCCCGTCGCCAGCCGCGAGTCTTCAAGCCACTCGGGATGCCCGGCCACCGCGGCGAGCGACCGCCATTCGGCATCGGTCGCGCACGTGATCGCGAGCCACCGGTCCTCGCCCGCGCATCGGTAGACACCTTCGGGCGACGCGGGGCGATAGACCGAGTGATTGCCGGGTCGCTGCCACGACCGACCGTTCACAGCCCAGTCAAGGACCGTGACGCCGGTGGTGAAGATGCCCACCTCGCACTGTGAGGCATCCACCCATTGTGGTTGCCCCGTCCGGTCCCGCTGATACAGACTCGACAGGATCGCAGTGGCGAAACTGTAAGCGCCGAGCCAGTCGAGATACGAGTAACCCCAGCCAGTCGGCAGCGCCGGTTCCGGCAGGCCGCCTTGGGCGGTGAGACCGCTCAGGGCCGCGGCGATGGGACCGATCGCGCGAAAGCGTCCGTACTCGCCCCGCTGGCCCATTCCCGACTGCTGGGCGTAGATGACCGTTGGGTTAATGGCGCAAAGGTCGTGCCAGCCGAAGCCCCATCGTTCGAAGACACCCGGTGAGAAACCTTCGGCCACCACATCGGCCCACGCGACGAACTCCCGCGCCATTTCCTTACCCTTGGGATGGCCGATGTTCAGCGAGATACCGCGCTTACCGGGGTTCTTGTTGTTGAACTGCGGCCCCAGGTTGCCGGGGCTCGCACCGAGCGGCGCCGTGGCCGCGTCTCTTGCTGCCCGACCGCCGGATGGGAAACCGCCGCTGCGGGTGTCCGGGTGGGTCTTCCATTCGACCTTCACGACATCTGCGCCCAGGGCGGCCAGGAAGCGAGTCCCGCCGGCGGACGCGAGAAACCACGAGAAGTCGAAAACCTTAACGTCTTGCAACGCAAACGGTTGCCCCAGCTTCGACGCGCGCACGGGCGAGCCGCGATCGGGTTCTTTGACCTGAATTACCGGACGCGGCGCCTCGGCCAGCGCCGACGCGGTGTCCTCGCCGAGCAACGGTGCCCGGCGTCCGGCCTGCCAGGCCGAGCCGGTAGCTATCCATTTGCTCGTCGGATACGGCAGCGAACGACCCAACTCCGGATGTGGTACATCGGTGAACGTTCCCCGCGACAGCCAATGTGAATCGAGCGCATTTTCCTCGGGATTGCGGATAGGCGCGCAGAGTATGCCCGCCTCCTGCATCTCTTTCCACGGCAGGGCCGCGTAGGTGAATCTGCGTACGAATCGCTGGATCAGTTCGATGTTCTCGACGTTGCTGTCCCCGAGCCCCGGAATCGTCCTGGCGCCGTCCTCCTCGGGCAGCCTGGACGCGGCGAGCTCGCCGGCCATGCCGTAGCGGTCCAGGTAGTCGGCCAGTCGGTTACGGTCACGCGCACCCACGATTACGGCGTTGAGCCAGCGGCCATCTTTGGTGTGCGCGATCGTCGTCGTATTCGCAACCGCGCCTTGCGCATGACGGCAGGTTTGGCGATAGAACGGTTGGCGTTCGACTACCCAGCTCATGAGGTCGGCTTCGGTGCTCTTCGATACCGCTTCGTGGACGGATTCGCTGATGAACTGACCTCGACCGCCACGCTGGCGGGCAATTAGCGCCGCGATGATGCCGATCACGAGCTGCTCCCCAGCGATCGCGAGGGACTGAAATGCGTGCGGCGCCATCGGAGCCGTGTCGTAGCGGCCGCTCGGCTGCGGGTCGTACCCACAACACATCAAGGGACCGCCGAGCGCCAAGTGGACCAAGTCTGAGCCCTTGTAGTCGGCCCAGGGCCCGTCATCGCCGAACGGCGTTATACGGGCGTGCACCAAATGCGGGAAGCGAGTACGCAACACGGCGGTTGTTGCGACCGGATCGGATGTCTCGCCGCGCGCGGACGCGTCCAGCAGGACATCAGCCTGTCCGACCATCTCGGCAAACGCAGACCGGCCCTCGTCCGTTTCGAGGTCAAGCACCACGGACCTCTTGCCCCGGTTGAAGGCCCAGAAGAACAGTGAACGGTCCGGATGCGGAGTGTCGGCGGCGAAGGGTCCGATCGCGCGACTCGGACTGCCTTGCGGAGGTTCCACCTTCGTCACCTCAGCGCCGAGACCGGCCAGGCAGAGTCCGGCATAGTCGGCTAACTCGCTGCCGAATTCGACTACCCTGACTCCGGCCAGCGGTCCATCCGACATAAGTTACGCCTTCCCGAATCAGTCAGGACACAGCCCGCGCACGCAAACCTTGCTCGGGTCGTCGGGCTCCGATGTCGGTCCGACGCAAGGTCATACCCTGCCGTAGTTGGCGGCCGCGCGGCAATATGTTGTTGATCGCTGATCGCGGGCGAAGCGCCGTCAGGCGAGGACGTATTCCGGGCCCGATCCGCCTTCAGGGGGCGTCAATCGACCGCCCTTCGCCGTGATGGCGCCGCATTGAATGCAGTTGGCCGGATACACCTCGACCGTGACGAGATTGTCATGGCCGAGCTTGCCTGCCTTGTAAACCTGGGCCGGACACAGCCGTTCCCACATCATTGCGACTTCAGCCGGCACCTTCTTTTCGATGCGGATGTGGTTCGGCTGTTCCTCGCTGGTCTGATTGCCGGAGGCGAAGACGGAGGCCAGCTTCCCGAACGTCAACTTTCCATCCGGCGTCGGATATGAGTCGGCCCGAGCGGTCATCAGCAACGGTGCCTCGTCATCACGTTCCAGCTTGACTCGGCCGAGCGTCCAAAGTCCACGAGTGATCGTCATCAGACTGGCCAGGAATCCACCGATGAAGAAGCCGCGGGCGAAGACACCGCGAACGTTGCGTACCTTGTGCAGATCCTTACCGACGAACCCGGAACGAACGGCCTTGTCATAACCGGCCAGCCGCTCGGTCGCCTCGGCCGGCTTTCCGGTCAGCGCCGCAAATGCGGCTTCCGCGGCCAGCCGGCCGGCCTCCATGGCGTAGTGGACGCCC
>JAFAWL010000209.1 GCA_019241805.1 Actinomycetota bacterium | reverse complement strand
CGATCGCCGGCCCGAACGGCACCCGGATCTGTCCGCCGTGGGTATGGCCGGCCAGCACCAGGTCGTACCCGTCAGCGGCGAAGGCTTCGAGCAACGCCGGCTCCGGGGAATGGATCACCCCGAGACGCACGACCGCGTCGGCATCGGCCGGCCCGGCGATGCGCGAGTAGCGGGCCTTGCGCAGATGGGGATCGTCGGTGCCGGCCAGGAACAATCGTGCGGCCGGAAGGTCGAGCGACGTCCGCACATGGGTCAGATCGAGCCAACCGGACGCCGCCAACTTGCCGGCGAGCTCGGGCCACGGCATCGGTGGGGCGGTGATCGGCTTCGAACGTCGCGGCAGGAAGTAGGAGAACGGATTCTTCGGCTGCGGCACGTAATAGTCGTTGTTGCCCGGCACGAACGCGCCGGGGAACGCGAGCAAGGGCTCCAAGCACCGCAGAATGGCCGGGATGGCGTCCGGGTCGGAAATCAGATCGCCGGTGTTCACCACGACGTCCGGCCGCAGTGCGGCCAGCGACGAGATCCACTCCTGCTTGCGCCGCTGCGCGGCGGTGATGTGCAGATCCGAGACGTGCAACAGTCGGATGGGATCGGCGTCCGGCGCCAGCACGGGCACGCTGCGCCGTCGAATCGTGAAAGCGTTTCGTTCGATCACACCGCCGTAGGCGGCGACACCGGCCCCGGCCAGGGCACTCGCGCCCGCCAGCCGACCCCATCGCATCCGACGAGCGTACGGGGAACGGGCCGGCGACGCGCGTCATCCTCAGCCGCGGCCAGCCGGCCAGTGGGCCGCACCCGGCTAGTCCACCTCGGTAGCGTGACGGACATGCCCGAGCTGAAGTCCCGCCTACAGGCCGACCTCACAACTGCCATCAAGGCGCGCGACGAGCTGACGACAGCCACATTGCGCATGACACTGGCGGCGATCACCACCGAGGAAGTGGCCGGCAAGCAGGCCCGCGAACTCGACGACGACGAGATCGTCCGCGTGCTGAGCCGTGAAGCCAAGAAGCGACGTGAGTCGGCTGAGGCGTTCGACGCCGCCGGCCGGCTCGAACTCGCCGACCGGGAGCGCGCCGAAGGCGAAGTCATCGACCGGTACCTACCGGCTCAGCTCGACGAGGACGAGCTGAGGCAGCTCGTGAGCGCCGCGATCACCCAGACGGGCGCGACGTCGGTCCGCGACCTCGGCGCGGTGATGAGGACCGTCACACCGCAGGTCGCCGGACGCGCCGACGGCAAGCGAGTCAGCGACGAAGCGCGCCGTCAGCTGAACTGAAAACCGCCAACCCGATCCGGCTTCGCCCGAGTCAGATCCGCGCTGTCGGATCCGCCGAACGAGATCCGGCGCGCTAACGGTGCGGTGGCGAAACCGGGGGCTGGGTCGCAGGCACAGCGGGCGAGGCTGGAGCCGCAGGGCTGGCCGGCGCGGCCGAGGTCGCAGGCTTCGGAGGCGGTGGCGGCGGGAGCGTGTAGGGCGCGAGACCACTGCTGATGCACAGCGTGATCGTTGATCCGGGTACGGCTACGGTCGGCGAATAGGAGGCCACGGTGTACGCCGTCGTCTTGCTACCGCACTGGATCGGGTAGTTCGCCACCGCGAAGCCCTTCGACTCCAGGGTCGTCTTGGCGGTGGCCGCCTGCTGTCCGATCACATTGGGCACGGTCACGCCATTGGTCACGGAGTTCGGGTCCGGGTCGGTCCACTTCTTCGCCGTCAGCGTCGGTGACAATGCGTCGAGCCAGTACTTGGCCGCGATCGACGCGTCGGCCGTCGTCTGCGCGGTCTTGTCCGGCACTCCGCCGGGCAGACCGCTGATCGGATTGGTCGGACTCGAGACGTTGATCAGCGCCATCGTGGCGGCCAGGTTCGGCGTGACCCCGGCGAACCAGAAGGACGAGTTGAGGCTCACGTCGTTCACCGTCGTCGTGTCGGTCCCGGTCTTGCCGGAGATCGGGCTGGAGTTCTTGGCGTAGTAGGACCGAAAAACGTCCGCGCTGGTGCCGCCCGACTTCGTGTCACCCGTCAGCAGCTGCAATGCCGTGCGGGCTACCTGCGGCGACATTTGCTGGGTGCAAGCCGAGCGCTTGACGGGGATCGGCGTGCCCGCCTCGTTGGTGATCGCCTTGACCGGCGCGGGCGCGCAGTACTGCCCGTCGTTCGCCGCGGCCGCGTACGCACCGGTCAGTTGCAGCGGACTGGTCGGGTAGTAGCCCAGCGTCAGACCCGGCTCCGGACCGGCCTTGATCTCGTCGGCGTACGAGCGATTCTTCGCCGACGCCGGATCCTTATCGTTCAGGCTCGTCATGCCCAGGTTCGTCGCCGTGCTCACGATGGTCGACAGGTCGCAGCCGAACAGCCCGTCCTCGAGCCCCACGAAGTAGGTGTTGGACGACTTCGCGATCGCCGAGCTCATCGTCTCGGTGGCCGAGTAGTCAATGTTCTGGTCGCCGTTGATGATCGAGTAGGCCGGTGTACCGCAGCGCTGGGTGTTATAGGCCTTGTGGGTCTGATCGTTGAGGCTGATGGCCAGATTCGGCGAGGTTCCGGCGGCGAGGGCCGCGACCATCGTGAAGTACTTATAGGTCGAGGCACCACGGGCGTTTGCCTGCGTGAAGATGGGCGTCGCCAGCTCGTTCTGCGCAGCATCCACGCCGAAGGGCTTGCTCGCCACCATGGCCAAGACGTCGCCGGTCTTCGGGTCGACCACCGGCATCACCGCGGTCGTCGGCCCGGCCGCCGGGAACTCGCTGCTGATCACCTTTTGGGCCGACGTCTGGATGTTCGCGTTCAGCGTCGTGACGACCTTGTAGCCCCCGGTCGAGAGGTTCTTGATGCCCTCATTCTGTTCCAGCCAGCTCTGCACGTAGTCGCAGAAGAATCCGACGTTGCTCGCCAGATCCGGCACGTTCGCGCAACCCTGCTGCACCCGGGGTGGAGTCGTCGTGGCCAGCGACACCGGAGTGGCCTCATACTTCTTCGCGTCAGCCGCGCTCAGGTCACCGGCGCTGACCATGTTCTCGAGTACCGCGTTGCGGCGCTCCTTGGCCGCCTGCGGATGTTGGAACGGGTCGTAGTCGGACGGGGCGCGCAACAGTCCGACGAGCATGGCCGCCTGCGGCACGCTGAGCTTGTCGGCATCGACGCCGAAGTAGGTCTGAGCGGCCGACTCCACGCTGTAGGCCTGCTCGCCGAAGAAGGCGATGTTCAGGTAGTTGTCGAGGATCTGGTCCTTCGACTCACGCTTCTCCAGATCGATCGCGCACTTCGCGTCCTCGATCTTGCGGCTGAGGTTCTGACTGACAGCGGCCTGCTGTTTGGCCGCATCGCCGATGGCCGCGTAGTAGCGCACCTGCTTGACGTACTGCATCGTCAGGGTGGAGCCACCCTGGGTGCTGTTGCCGCTGCCGTTGTTGAGCGCGGAGCGGATGAGACCGCGCATATCGACGCCGTGATGCGAGTAGAAGCGCCGGTCCTCGATCGC
>JAFAWL010000135.1 GCA_019241805.1 Actinomycetota bacterium | reverse complement strand
ACCGAATGAGTTCTCCTCATAGTCCGCAGTCACGACCTGACTGAGCTGACCGCGCGCCACCTGGTACGCGGCCGACGCCCGCGCAGCATCCCTCTGCGCGACACTGGCCTGCATCTGCTTCAGGCGGAGGTCGGCTTGCGCAGCATTGAACGTGTCGGTCAAGGCCTTGGTCTGACTGGACAGGCTGCTCAGCTCGGCCGTCACCGACCCGATCGACGGAACCGGCGGTACGGCCGGCGCTGCGCCGACGACGCTGGGCACGAGCAACGCCGCAGCACCGACGAGGGCGGCAAGAGCGAGAAGTGAGCGAATCCGGCCAAGTGGTCGAGTCGACGCCACGGTCGGCGGAACTCCATTCTTCCTGAGACCGCCTACCGAGTTAGCTGACGGGTTCGGGCCGGAAGTAGCCCTACGGCACACGGAGGCGACGAGGCGAGCCCGTCACGCGCCAGGTGCCGATTCACCCCAAGGAACCATTGGATCCCCGGTTCGCCAGCGTCCGCGGTAGGTGTTGACCGTGGACACCGAACGTGCGATTCGGCGGTGACCCACCGGTGGCCCCACGGTTAGGACCAGTGGCCGGTAGGCCTCGTGGAGAGTATTAGCTGTGAAGTTCGGAATCAAGGCTGCGATGGGCGCCGTCACAGCCTGCAGACCATCTCACTCTATGTAGTCGCCTCATTACAAGGCTTACCGCTCGAGAGCCGGCTTGCGCCCTCACACCGGTGTCATATCGCGCGAGTGGCGGCAGTTGCCGTAACTGCGGCGAGTAACAAGCGCTAACCGCAATCTGGCAGACGCCTGCCGGGCATCGCTCACCGTCTGCAAAGACGCCAGCCGTCACATCCTCACCATCTGGCTCGGTAACATCGGCGGTCACTAACTAACAGGAACAGACCTGTCACAGTTCGTTATCGTCTCCCGTGAGTAGTAACCGTCCGCGGGGAGGTCGATGTCCATGTCCCGACCACGCACACGTCGACTTGCGGCCGCCGTCCTCGTCGGTGCCCTGGTTTCCCTGATCCCGCTCCTGTTGCGGGTAACGCCGGCTGCGGCGAACCAGGCGGGGATCAACGCGCGCACCGCCACGGCGGCGGTTACCGGCAGTCGAGCCGCAGCGGAGCTGGCGGTCACCGAGCTGAAAGTCGGCGGCATTGCGGTGAGCGCGGTGCTGGCGTTCGTCGCCGGCACCGCCCTACTGCTCACCGTCCGGCACCGGCGGGTCGCGGCGGTAGCCGTCCCCGAAGACCAGCCCCGAGCGAGCGAGGTACTTGACCAGCTGTTGGAGGAGGGGCAGGCCGACTGAGCGGGTGCGTGCCCGGATCTGCGCGGGTGGCACTCAGAGCCGGGGGTCGGCGATCCCGGCGGACACCGCAGTAGCACCGATGTCCGCCGGGTCGACGGCTCGCGGGACCGTCAGCTACCGATCCGATCCAGTGCGTCGAAAGCGACCGCGTCCTTGGCGGCGACGGTGACGGTGGCTCGGCCATGCGCGTCCACGGTGACCGTCGGTCCGGAGCACGTCCCGTTACTGAGGCTGCCGTGGATGATGTCGCAGTACCTGCCGCTGCGCAGCCCGGTGTTGAGCGTGTGCGTCTGCGCCGTCGTCTCGTTGTTGATCGAGATCCAGCCTCGGTTACCGCGGCTGAAAGCGATCAGGTTGATTCCGTCGTCGTACCAATTGGCCACCGGCGCGTTGCCGACGTAGTTGTGGAAGCCGACCAGGTTTCGCACGCCGGTGTACCGGTCGACGCAGACCCAGGTGCCGTTGGCACAGTTGGTGTCGGTGACGAAGCCGTTCGCGTCGGCTGGCGGGGAGTCATCCGGGGTGTTCCAGGCGAAGCTGGCGTACACCTCGGGGCGGCCCTGTGGCCAGGCGAGCATGAACTCGTTGGCGATTGTGTTGTTCGTGTCCTTGTAGTTCAGCGTCGACCCGTTGCGCTCGGTGTCGTGGTTCTCGACGAAGACCAGCTCCTTGTTGCTGGGCAGCAGGCCGGAGTCCGGTCCGAAGATCTTCAGGTCGCCGATGTTGCCGTCGTTCGGCGGGCTGTTGTAGCTCTTGAACGCACTCTGGATCTGGGTGGCGTAGTCGAAGCCGAGCGGATCGCCGACGTTCAGGAACGCCCACGG
>JAFAWL010000035.1 GCA_019241805.1 Actinomycetota bacterium | reverse complement strand
CGACGATGACACAGATCACTGATCATGCCGCTGACCTGCGGAAGCGGAGGGATTTGAACCCCCGGTCCCTTCCGGGACGCTCGCTTTCAAGGGACGGGTCCGACTGTTCGGCGGCGTGCACATAAGTCGCCACCTGCTGCTGCATCGTCGGCCGGACCTCAGCGGAACGACTGTGCACGTGGAGGAACGAGACCAGAAGTGAGACCAGGCCCCGAGCGCTCGGGCGGAACCACGTACCCTGACAACTCAAGATCGCGATCGCGCTGTATGCGACGATCAGACGCCATGACCCTCGCTCCCAAAGCGGTGTCGGAGAGTGTGAGACCCGTCCGTGGCCAGCTACTTCACAGGACGACGAGCATACCCGGATGGGGGCTCGTCGGCGTTCGTTGCTGTGCGGATTCGCTGTCAAGATCACGGCGTCGAGCGGCCCGACGCGAATTTGAACCGCTTCCCAGCTCGACCAGGGAGTGCACACCGGGTGCTCAGTAACGACCTGAATGGTCTGATCTTGGGTGATGTTGACGATCCAGCACCGCGCGGGCCTGCTCGTCGGGTAGCTTGATGAGGATGTGGTCGCTATGCCGCCAGCGCACGTCTGGGGCGTCAATCGAGACTAGGCCGGGATCGAGTCGAATCGGCCTTTGAGGGCGGCCCGGAGCTCTTGGCTGGACAGGCCGTCGGCCAGGCCGCCGCCCAGTTCGGCAAAGAAGTTCTCGAGCCCCGCGGGAACAACGAGGATGAGGGCACGAGCGTCGGCGCTGGCGGTGAAGCCGTGCCGGGTGCCGCGGGGAATGAACACCCAACTGCCGGGCGTCGCTTCGATCTCCTCGTGGCCCAACGTGAACGTGAAGCGGCCACCGAGGATGTGGATGCACTCCTCGCGTTCGCGATGGACGTGCGGAGGCGGCCACGCAGCATTGCCCGCGTACTCGATCACCTCGAACGCACCGCCGGTCTGCTGCCCGCTTATACCCATTCGCCCGATAAGCGGCAACGTCCGACCACTGCCCGCAGGCGAGACGAAGCCGTCGGTCGGCTGAACACTTTGTTGCTCGGTCATCGCATGGCCCTTCTCCGGCCGAGTGGCAGCTCGGCTGCTAAGATGACACTAGAACGCCTTCATGTCACAATAGTGACATTAGCGATGGTGAGGGGTCGAGGTCAAGATGGCTAGTCGCGACAACCAGAAGCGCCGCACCCGGCGCGCCCTGGTCGAGACGGCGGGTCGACTCATCGCCGCCGGCCAACGCCCGTCGGTGGCCGAAGTGGCGGATGCGGCCGAAATCTCCCGCCGCACCGCCTACCGGTACTTCCCCAACGTGGAGCAGCTCACCGTCGAGGCAGCGCTGGACGCCACCCGACGCAACATGGAGCTATCGATCGACGCAGGCCCGGGCGACGAGCCGGTGGTCGACCGCGTCCACCGACTGGTCGATGCGCTACAGCGGATGACACTGGACAACGAGATCCTGCTGCGGCAGATGATCCGCTTCACCATCGACCGCGATCCGATCGAACCAGGAGTTCCGCCACGCCCCAGCAGACGGTTGGAGTACGTCGAACGCGCACTGGCCCCTCTGAACAGCCAACTTCCCGAGGACGAGCTCGACCGGCTGACCTACGCCCTCGCCGTTGTCATGGGAATCGAATCCACACTCGTACTGCGCGACATCTGCGGCCTCGGGTCCGACGAGATCCTCGCGGTACAACACTGGGCGGCGCGAGCACTCGTACAGTCCGCCGCACCGGGCGATGCCCGAGCAGAAGTCTAGGTATCAGCTCGATTTCGGGTCGCTGTTCCAGTCGTCGATGTAGTCACGGATCTGTTTAATCAAGATAGTGACGGATGTGAATGTCCCGCGGCGGATGGACTGGCGGGTGATGATGCCGAACCAGGTCTCGATCTGGTTGATCCACGACGACCCGACCGGCGTGAAGTGAAGGTGCACGTGTGGGTGTCCTGCAGCCAGGCCGCCACCTCCGGTGTGGTGTGCGTGGACAGGTTGTCGAGCACCACGTGGACGACGTCGGTGCCGACCTGCGGCTTGACCGCCTTGCGCAAGAAGGCCAGGAGGTCCGCGCCGATGCGGGTGGGTTTGCACTCGCCATACACCTGCCCGTTGCCGACGTTCAGGGCGGGGGAACAGGTTCGTGGTGCCGTGTCGGACGTAGTCGTGCGTGCGTTTCTCGGTCGCGTCGAACGTGATCGGCAGCACCGGCTGGGTCCGATCCAGTTGCTTGGATCTGGGTTTTCTCGTCGATCGAGAGCACCACGGCGCCGCCGGGCGGCTCGAGATAGAGAGCGACGGATCGACGATCATCGTATGGGGCGTATGGTCAGATGGATCAAAAGGCTGTAACACCCTTGACGATCATTATGAGGCCGACGACTGCCGCGACGGCGGCGGCCGCTTGGACGCTTCTATTTGTGTCAAGGGGTTCTTGGCTGGTTTTGGCGCCGGTCAGCTGATCTGGGGTCCGGCTGCCATCGAGGTGGTCAGGGTGCGGTAGAGATGGCGGGCGATGTATCGCTTGAGGCAGCGGCGGATCTCTGTCGGG
>JAFAWL010000032.1 GCA_019241805.1 Actinomycetota bacterium | reverse complement strand
GCTGTGGCGAGAGCGGGAACTCACGCGGGGGGCGCGTGGCCTGTTCGCCGGGAAGGTCGGAGTGTTTCGCGGCGAGCGGCAGCTCACCCATCCCGAGTACCTCCTGCTGGGGGGCGACGACCAGGACATGGCCGACGCCGACAACTTCGCGGGAGCGATCATTCCCGTCTACGGGGCGACGAAGGACCTGCGCACGTGGACCATCAGCCGGTCGGTCGAGCACGTGCTGGCGATGCTGGATCCGGTACCCGATCCTGTGCCAGAGGCGATCCGGCGGCGGCACGAACTCCTGCCCCTCGACGAGGCCCTGCGGGCCATGCACCAGCCCGGCTCTGACGACCAGTGGCGACGAGCGCGGCGGCGCCTGGCCTGGGACGAGGCCCTCGGTCTGCAACTGGCGCTGGCCCAGCGGAGGGCGGCCGCCAGCGCCAACCCGGCTACGCCCCGGCCCTTACGGGCGGGCGCGGTGCTGGAGGCCTTCGATCAGCGCCTGCCGTTCCGCTTGACCGACGGTCAGCGCGAGGTCGGCGAGCAGATCGCGGGGGAACTGGCCACCGAGACTCCGATGCACCGCCTGCTGCAGGGCGAGGTCGGATCGGGCAAGACCGTCGTCGCCTTGCGGGCGATGCTGCAGGTCGTCGACGCCGGCGGTCAGGCGGCGCTGCTCGCGCCGACCGAGGTGCTGGCCGCCCAGCACGCCCGCTCCATCGAGTCGATGCTCGGGCAACTCGCTCAGGCCGGGCGGCTGGGCGGTGGCGACGTCGCGACCAGGGTCGCGCTGCTCACCGGATCACTGGCGGCCGGCGCCCGGCGGCAGGCGCTGCTCGACGCCGCCGGCGGAGCGGCGGGCATCGTCGTCGGCACCCACGCCCTGATCCAGGAACACGTGCAGTTCGCCGATCTCGGTCTGGTCGTGGTGGACGAGCAACACCGCTTCGGCGTCGAGCAGCGCGATGCGCTGCGCGGCAAGGCGACCCGCCCGCCGCACCTGCTCGTCATGACGGCGACGCCGATCCCACGCACGGTCGCGATGACCGTATTCGGCGATCTCGACACGTCGACCCTCGTCGAACTGCCGGCCGGGCGATCGCCGATCGCGTCCACCGTGATCCCGGTCGCCGAGAAGCCGGCCTGGCTGGACCGGGCCTGGCAACGGATCCGCGAGGAGGTCGCGGCCGGTCATCAGGCTTACGTGGTGTGCCCGCGTATCGGCGACGGCGGCGCGGAGACCGACGACTTCGACGAGATCACCGACGATTTCGACGACGCTGACCCGAACGCCGGCGACGCCGCCGAACGGCGCCGGCCGCCGGCCGCGGTCACTGACGTCTACGAGGCCCTGTCCGCTGGTCCGCTGAACGGCCTTCGCCTGGCCATGTTGCACGGCCGCCTGCCGGCCGAACAGAAGGACGCCGTGATGCGCTCGTTCACTGAGGGTGCGCTCGACGTGCTGGTCGCGACGACGGTGATCGAGGTCGGCGTGGACGTGCCCAACGCGACCGTCATGGCCGTTCTCGACGCGGATCGATTCGGGGTTTCGCAGTTGCATCAGCTGCGGGGTCGCATCGGGCGTGGTGCGGCGGCCGGGATCTGCCTGCTCGTGTCCGAGTCTGCGCCCGGTTCGCCGGCCCGCGTTCGCCTCGATGCCGTGGCCGCGACTTCCGACGGGTTCGAGCTGGCCCGACTGGACGTGCAGCAGCGGCGCGAGGGCGACATCCTCGGTGCCGCGCAGTCCGGCCGCCGGTCGACGCTTCGCCTGCTCTCGCTGCTGCGCGACGAGGACCTCATCGTGCAGGCCCGCACCGAAGCGGCCGACCTGGTCGCGGCCGACCCCGACCTGGCCGCCCATCCGCTACTAGCCGCGCAGGTCTCGGCCCTGGTCGCCGATGACCAGGCCGACTTTCTCGAAAAGGCCTGACCCGCTCGTGCCTCGGATCGTCGCCGGTCGGGCCAGGGGTCGCCGGTTGAGCGTGCCCGGCCGCGGCACCCGACCGACGTCCGACCGCACGCGCGAAGCCCTGTTCGATTCGCTGGCCGGCCTGCTCGACCTCGACGGCGCCGTCGTGCTCGATCTGTTCGCCGGCACCGGGGCCGTCGGTCTGGAGGCGCTGTCGCGTGGCGCCGGCCGAGTGGTGTTCGTGGAATCCGATCGGCGCGCGGCGACCGTACTGACGGCCAACGTCGACACGGTCGGCCTGTCGGGCGCGACGATCCGTCTCCTGGATGCGAGAAGCTACCTCGCCGGTGTGCCCGAGGACGGGGAAGGCGTCTTCGACTTCGTCTTCGCCGATGCGCCCTACGCGCTGTCCGAAGAGGCGCTCGCCACTTTGTTGGCCCGCCTCGTCGACCGACTGAGCGCGGCGGCGATCGTCGTCGTCGAACGCTCGCGCCGCTCGCCCGCGCCGAGCTGGCCCGATGTGATCGAGCCGATCAAGTCGAAACAGTACGGCGAGAGCATGCTTTGGTACGGTCGGCCACGATGAGCCGATCTATCCCAGCGCCCCGGTGCCCGCACCGACCTGATGACCGATCCGCTACCGGATCGGCGTCATGAGTGGGCAGCGGGGAGTCATCCGTCGAGCCGTGTGCCCCGGGTCGTTCGACCCGGTCACCAACGGTCATCTGGACATCATCGGACGGGCGGCCGGCCTCTACGACGAACTAGTGGTCGCCGTTTTCATCAATCCGACTAAATCGAGCCTTTTCTCCGTCCAGGAGCGCCTCGACCTGCTCGCCGAGGTCACCGCCGATTACGACAACATCCGCACCGACACCTTCCAAGGTCTGGTAGTCGACTATTGCCGGGCCAACGAGATCCCCGTCATCGTCAAGGGCCTGCGGGCGGTCAGCGACTTCGACTACGAGCTGCAGATGGCCCAGATGAACCACCGCTTGGCCGGGGTCGACACGCTGTTCATGCCGACCAACCCTGAATACAGCTTTCTGGCCTCGAGTCTGGTCAAAGAGGTCGCCCGCTGGGGCGGCGACGTGAGCGCGCTCGTGCCGCCTCCCGTTTTGAAGCGGCTCATCGAACGCGCCGCGGCGGAACCACCCCCGGCAGCGGCCGGCGGCTAGGGGTGACCGACCAGTCGCTGCGTCGGGTCGACGAGCTGCTCACGGAGCTCGTCGAAATCGTCGAGACCGCGCGGGCCGTGCCGATGTCGTCTTCCTGTGTCATCCCGCGCGAGCACGTGCTCGACCTGCTGGACGATTTACGCGAGGTCATGCCCCCGGAGATGGACGAGGCGCGCCGCCTGATCAGCGCCCGTGACACCGTGCTGCGCGAAGCGCAGGACAAGGCGAGCGCTTCCACGAGCGAGGCGGAGCTGGCCGCCGATGCCACCCGGCGGAGCGCCGTCGAGGCGGCGGAGACCATCGTCGCCGACGCGAGCCACAGAGCCGAAGATCTTCGGGTACGGGCCGAGGAGCATGCCCGGGCGACGATCGAGACGGCGGAGGGTAGAGCGCGCGAGATCCTCGAGGCCGCGCGGGCCGAGCACGCGCGGCTGGTTTCGGCCAGCGGGGTGCACCAGGCCGCGGTCAACACCGCGGCACGGATGCGCTCGGAGGTCGACGAGTACGACGCGGCACTCCGGGCGGAGGCCGACCGCTACGCCGCCGCCGTTCGCGGCGAGGCCGAGCACGTGGCCCGCGCACTGCGAGCCGACGCCGACGGGTACGCCGAACAGACGCTCACCGATCTGATCGGCGTATTGCAACGGGCGCTGGCCACGAGCGAACACGGGCGGCAGGCTTTGGCCACGCGGCATCCGAATCCGCACGAGGCTCCGATTTCGGACTGACCTTCGTTCTGGGCTACGCTGGTCGACGGCCTCCGAACTGACAGGCCGGATTCCGTATGCCTCAGAACACGACACCGCACCACCGGCGCCCGCACCGCGACCCGCGCGCCCCGTTCGTCCTCGACGTCCGGGAGCTGGGCCGCCAACCGGGATCGATCCGTCCGGTGCGCCGTTGCGTCCCGGCGCCGGCGGGCTTCGGACTGGACGTCATCCGGGTGCCGGAAGGTGCTCCGCTCGCACTTGAGCTGCGGATGGAATCGGTCACCGAGGGTGTGCTCGTCACGGGCACGGTGACCACCTCCGTCGTAGGCGAGTGCGGACGGTGCCTCGAGCCGGTGTCGGACGAGTTCACTGTGGACGTGATGGAGCTGTTCGCCTACCCGGACAGCAGCACCGACGCGACCACGGGTCAGGACGAGGTCGAGCGGATCGAGGACGACTACATCGACCTCGAACCGACAGTGCGCGATGCGGTCGTGCTGGGCCTGCCCGTCACCCCGCTGTGCCGGCCGGATTGCGCCGGCCTCTGCCCTGAGTGCGGGCAGCGGCTCGACGACCTGCCGCCCGGCCACGAGCACGGCGTGATCGACCCTCGCTGGGCGGCTCTGGCCGACCGGGGTGGGCACACCAGCAGCACCGACGACCGTTCGTCTCCGAGCAAGGAGTAAGTGCCGTGGCCGTTCCGAAGCGGAAGAAGTCGCGAAGCAACACCCGGGCACGCCGCGCCCAGTGGAAGACCAGCGCACCGACGCTCGTCACCTGCCCCAACCGGGCCTGCGGCCACCCGACCCTGCCGCACACCGCGTGCCCGAACTGCGGTCAGTACCAGGGCAAGCAAGTTCTCGCGGTCTAGGCGACCGCAGCTGCGTGAGCACGCCCCACGAACCGGCCGGACTCGCCGACGCCCTCGGAGTCGAGCTCGACTCCGAGCTGCTGACACGCGCCCTGACGCACCGCTCCTACGCCTACGAACACGGCGGGCTGCCGCACAACGAACGGTTGGAATTTCTCGGCGACTCCGTCCTCGGCGTCGTGATCACCGAGACGCTTTACCGCCGGCATCCTGATCTGGCCGAGGGGAAACTGGCCAAGCTGCGTGCCTCTGTGGTCAACATGCGGGCGCTGGCCGACATCGGTCGCACGATCGGCCCGGAAGGACTGGGCGCCTTTTTGCGTCTGGGCCGCGGGGAGGAGGTCACCGGCGGCCGTGACAAGGCCAGCATCCTGGCCGACACCGTCGAAGCCGTGCTCGGCGCGGTGTACCTCGAACACGGCTTGCACGGTGCCGAGCGCGTCATCCACGAGTTATTCGACCCGCTGCTGGACCAGGTCGCCAACAACGGCGCTGGCCTGGACTGGAAGACGGGCTTGCAGGAGCTCACAGCCGAGCGCGGGCTGGGCGTGCCCGAGTACGAGATCAGTTCGGTCGGGCCGGACCACGCCAAGATTTTCACGGCGCGAGCGTCGGTCAACGGTGAGCTGTTCAACGCCTGCACCGGGCGAAACAAGAAGGAGGCCGAACAGGCTGCGGCCGAAGCAGCCTGGCGTGCTCTGACCGCGCGAGACTCAGGTGCCGCCCCGGCCGCCGGCTGAACCGCCGCTGCCCATTCGAGTCTCGCCCATCTCAAACTCGCCCAGCCGAATCCCGCCCAGCCGAATCCCGCCCAGCCGAATCCCGCCGGACCGGACCGCGACCCTCCGAAAAGCTGAGCGTCATGCCCGAACTGCCTGAGGTCGAAACGGTCCGTGACGGTGTGGCTCGCTTCGTCGTGGGCCGCACCGTCGCCGCCGTCGAGGTGCGGCATCCGCGAGCGATCCGGCGCCACGACGCCGGTGCGAACGATTTCGTCGCGCGGCTCGTCGGTCGGCGGGTCGAAGCCGCCAGTCGCCGCGGCAAGTACCTGTGGCTGCCGCTGTCCTACGACGGCCACGGCGGCGACGCGCTCGTCGGTCATCTCGGAATGAGCGGCCAACTGCTCGTCCAACCTGACGACGCACCTGACGAGAAGCACCTACATGTGCGCATCCGCTTTGCCGACGATGGACCCGAGCTGCGTTTCGTTGATCAACGCACGTTCGGTGGCCTGCTCGTCGACGAGCTCGTGCCCGCTGAGGATCATCCCGAGCAGCGACTGCCCGGTCGTATCGCGCACATCGCCCGGGACCCGCTCGATCCGCTCTTCGACGTCGACGCGTTCGGCCGACGCCTGCGCCGACGCGACACCGAACTGAAGCGGGCGCTGCTCGATCAGTCGCTGGTCTCGGGTATCGGCAACATCTACGCCGACGAATCCTTGTGGCGAGCCCGGCTGTCGGGCCTTCGGCGCACGGCCAGGCTGCGTCCGGGCGCCGTCACCGAACTGGTCGGTCAGGTGCAGGCCGTCCTACGTGATGCGCTGCGGGCGGGGGGAACGTCGTTCGACGCGCTCTACGTCAACGTCAACGGGCAGAGCGGGTACTTCGACCGATCGTTGGCCGTCTACGGACAGGAGGGCCGGCCCTGTCCGCGCTGCGGCCGGGCGATCAACCGGACGGCGTTCATGAACCGTTCGAGCTTCAGTTGTCCGGCGTGTCAGCGCCGGCCGCCGCGCCCCCGCGATTATTGACTGTCCGTTACCGGAGTGAGACCATGAAGTGACTTGACGGGAGCCGGCGTCCGAGAGTAACGACGCGCCATCGGTGCCTTCTCTGCCGCCGCTTCGCAGGTCACGCGAGGACAATTCGAGATCAGCGCTTCCACCGCCTCGACGGGCCTACCGGCCGCGAATCGGCGGGAACGCGGGGATGACCACAAGCGCCGAAAGGGTCCGCTACATGGCACGCGCCTTGCTGGGGTACGTCGGCAACGCATCAGAACAGGTACAAGCGCTGGAGATCGCCCGGCTGCGGGCGCGCATCCGCGAGCTGGAGGCGGAGCTCACTGAGCTGCGCGACGCGCATCACGCCAGCCTCGACCCGACGCTCGACCTCGAGCTGCACCAGCTCGCCGAGGGCACTGCGGCTCTGGCCTGAACACCGTCGCGTCGGTGCCGGTCATCGGCGTCGGACGGGGTAGGTTTTCCTGCGAGCGGAATCGACCGCAGGGCACGCACCATGCGTCCTGCCCTGCGAGGGTATGAGCCTGATCGCCTCCGCTGATTCGACATCGATCGCGGGAGACTCGTGCACCTCAAGTCGTTGACCCTGCGGGGATTCAAGTCCTTCGCCTCGGCTACGACGTTGCGCTTCGAACCGGGCATCACGGCCGTGGTCGGTCCCAACGGTTCGGGCAAGAGCAATGTCGTCGACGCGATCGCCTGGGTGCTCGGGGAGCAGGGCGCCAAGGCTCTTCGCGGCGGCAAGATGGAGGACGTCATCTTCGCCGGCACGGCCGGGCGCGCTCCGCTGGGTCGGGCCGAAGTCACGCTGACCATCGACAACTCCGATCAGGCGCTGCCGATCGACTACACCGAGGTCTCGATCACCCGTCGGATGTTTCGCGACGGCGCCAGCGAATACGAGATCAACGGCGAAGGAGTGCGGCTACTCGACATCCAGGAGCTGTTGTCCGATTCCGGCATCGGCCGGGAGATGCACGTCATCGTCGGCCAAGGCCAGTTGGATTCGGTCCTTTCGGCCCGGCCCGAGGATCGCCGCGGCTTCGTCGAGGAGGCGGCCGGCGTTCTGAAGCACCGCAAGCGCAAGGAGAAGGCGCTTCGCAAGCTCGACGCCATGCAGGCCAATCTGACTCGCGTCACCGATCTGACGGCTGAACTGCGACGACAGCTCAAGCCCCTAGGGCGGCAGGCCGAGATCGCGCGGCGGGCCGCCGGGGTGCAGGCGGAGCTGCGCGACTCACGGTTGCGGCTGCTCGCCGACGACCTTGTCGTGCTACGTGCGGAACTGGACGCCGAAGTCGCCGACGAGCGGGCCATCCGGGCCCGTCGAGCGGTCGTCGAACAGTCATTGGCGACGGCCCGGGCGCGCGAGCTGGAACTCGACCAGGCCATGGCCGCCGACGCGCCGGTCCTGGCTCGCAGTCAGGACGTCTGGTTCCGCCTTTCCGCCCTGGAGGAACGCTTCCGCGGCACGTCGTCGCTGGCCGCCGAGCGGGCCCGCCACCTCTCGGCCGCGCCGACCGAGATGCGCACCGGTCGTGATCCGGAACAGATGGAGGCCGAGGCGGCCGGCATCCGGGCCGAGGAGCGGCAGCTACAGACGGTCCTCGACGACGCGAGCAATGCCCTGACCGAGGCCGTCGCCACCCGCGCCGACCTCGAGCGCGCCCTCGCCGAGGCGGATCGGGAACTGGTCGCCGCGGCTCGCGCCGTCGCCGACCGGCGCGAGGGCCTGGCCAAGCTCGCGGGGCAGGTCGAGTCGGCCCGGACCCGGGCCACCGCCGGGGGTGAGGAGATCGAGCGGCTGATGGCCGCTGCCGCCGACGCCCGTGAGCGGGCCGCCCTGGCCCAGCGTGAACTCGACGACGTGCAGGCCCAGGTCGGCATGCTCGACGAGGGCGAGATCGGCCTTGACGACCGGCACGAGCAGGCCGTTGCCCGCCACGAGCGAGTCGCGACCACGGTGCGCGAACTGGCCGCCGCGGAGCGCGAAGCCGAGCGGGAACGCTCGACCTGGTCGGCGCGACGCGATGCCCTGGCCTTGGGCCTGACCCGTAGGGACGGCGCCGGAGCACTGCTCGCGGCCGGCTCCCGCCTACCTGGCGTGCTCGGTTCGGTCGCCGCTCTGCTCAGCGTCGACCCGGGCTACGAGGCCGCGCTCGCGGCCGCGCTGGGCGTGCTGGCCGACGCGGTCGCGGTCGGTAGCGTTGCCGACGCCACCGCCGCACTGGAGCTGCTGAAGGCCGAGGATTCCGGCCGGGTGGCCCTGGTCGTTGGCGGCTCGCCATCGACCGGCACGGGCTCGCCGCTGCGGCCGGATCGGGCGTGCTGGCCCGCGCTCCCGGACGACGCGTCGTGGGCGGTCGACGCCCTCCGCTGCCCGGACTTCGTGCGGGCACCGATCCACGCCGCCCTCGACCGGGTCGCCTTCGTAGCCGACCTCGACGCGGCCATCCGCCTGATCGAAACGCATCCGGACCTCCGGGCGGTCACCGCCTCGGGAGACGTCCTCGGGCCCGGTTGGGCCGCGGGCGGCTCGGCCTCGGCGCCCAGCACAATCGAGGTGCAGGCCGCGGTGGACGAGGCCCAGCAGAACGCCGACGAGGCCGAGGCCCGACATATTCGCCTGAGCGCGGAACTGCAGGCCGCGCAGACTGAATCAGATCAACTGGCCGCCGAGGTCGATGCCGCGCTGCTGGCCCTGAACGAGTCGGACGCGAGGCTCTCGGCGGTGGCCGAGCAGCTGGCCCAGCTCGGCCAGTCGGCCCGCTCGGCCGCGGCTGAGGCGGACCGGCTCGACAAGGCGAGGGCCGAGGCGGAGGCGACGCGCCGGCGGGACCTGGCCACCGTCGCCGATCTGGAAGAGCGGCTGCGGCTGGCCCGAGACGAGCACGTCGAGTCGACCGATCCGGCCACCGATCGGCGCGACCGCCTCCAGCAGCAGGTAGGCGCCGCCCGGCAGGCCGAGATGGACGCCCGGTTGGCGGTCCGCACCGGCGAGGAGCGGGTACGGGCAGTGGCCGGTCGGGCCGATCAGCTGGTGCGTGCGGCCGAGATCGAGCGGGCCGCCCGCCGCCGGCACCAGGAACAGCTGGCCGCGCGCGCGCGTGGCGCCGTGGTGGCCGCGGCCGTACGCGATGCCGCGGAGCAGGCGCTGGTCGCGGTCGTCGCGGCGAGCGCCGTCGCGGCCCGACGACGCGACGCCGCGCAGCAGGCGCGAGTCGTGCGTGAAGGTGAGCTGTTGGCCGTGCGCGCTCAGAGTCGGGAGCTGGACGAGCAGCTGGCCCGACTCACCGACGCTGTGCACCGCGACGAGGTCGCCCGCGCCGAGCAGCGCCTACGCATCGAACAGCTCTCGACCCGTGCGGTCGAGGAGTACGGCGTCGAGGTCGAGGCATTGATCGCCGAGTACGGCCCTGACCAGCCCAGCCCACCGAGCGCGCTGGAGATGGCTGAATACGAGCAGGCGCGCGAGCGCGGCGAATCGGTCGTGGCTCCGCAGCCAGGGCCCTACGACCGGGCGACGCAGGAGAAGCGGGCGGCACGCGCCGAGCGGGATCTGGCCTTGCTGGGCAAGGTGAATCCATTGGCGCTGGAGGAGTTCGCGGCGCTGGAGGAGCGTCACCAGTTCCTGTCCACGCAGCTGGAGGATCTGAAGGCGACCCGACGCGACCTGCTGACCGTTGTCCGCGAGGTCGACGAGCGGATCCTAGAGGTCTTCACCAGTGCGTACCGCGACGTGGCTCGCGAGTTCGAGATCGTGTTCGCCACGCTGTTCCCGGGCGGGGAGGGTCGCCTGGTGCTTACCGATCCCGATGACATGCTGCTGACCGGCATCGAGGTCGAGGCCCGCCCGCCGGGCAAGAAGGTCAAGCGACTGTCCCTGCTGTCCGGCGGCGAGCGCTCGCTCACCGCGGTGGCGCTCCTCGTAGCGATCTTCCGCGCCCGCCCCAGCCCGTTCTACGTGATGGACGAGGTCGAGGCTGCGCTGGACGACGTCAACCTCGGCCGGCTGATCGAGCTCATCGACCAGCTGCGCGCGTCGAGCCAGCTGATCGTGATCACGCACCAGAAGCGGACGATTGAGATCGCCGACGCGCTGTACGGCGTGACCATGCGCGGTGACGGGATCACCCAGGTCATCAGCCAACGCCTTCGTGAGCTCGACGCCGCTCCTGTTTGACCGTTTCGCGGTGTTGCCACGGCTTTCACAGGTGCTTCACCCTATTTGTCGGACCGGATTTGCGTCCGTCGCCTACCGTGGTTGGGTGACCCTACGACCCCCGACCGCCTCGTTGGCGCGCGCCGCCGGCCTGGCCGCCATCGTCACCGTCTCGACGCTCGTGCTGGCCGCCTGCGGTGGGTCGACCAGCCCGAAGTCGGTCAGGACCGTTACGGTCCCGCCGTCCTCGTCGGCATCCTCGAGTTCGGCCGGGGCGGCCTCGTCGGCCAGTTCGAGCGCGGCGACCGGTGCGCCGGTCCACGTGAAGATCCTGGAGAGCGACGGCAACACCTACGGGGTCGGCATGCCGATCGTCGCCTACTTCTCGCAGAAGATTACCGACGCTTCCGCGTTCGCCAAGGCCACCAAGGTCACGATTGACGGCGCGGCCGCGAACGGCGCCTGGTACTTCGAGGACTCGGCTCAGATCAGCGGCTACCCGCTGGAAGCCCACTACCGCACGCAGAACTTCTGGCCGGGCCACGCGCAGATCAAGATGGAGATGCCGGTCAAGGGCCTCAGCGCCGGCACGGGCCTGGTGTTCGACGACAGTCTGACCCTCTCGATGGCCACGGGGCCGGCCAACATCTCGACCGTGGACGCGTCCAGCCTGCGCATGACCGTTACCTCGGACGGCGCGACCGTCAAGACCATCCCCGTCTCGCTGGGCGCGGCCAAGACGCCGACCTACAACGGCACCAAGATCGTCATGCAGAAGGGCTCCGACCAGCCGGACGGCACGCTGTACCCGAACGGCGCCGTGCGCATGATCGGCCCCGGCTACAACGAGATGGTCGACTGGTCGGTTCGCGTCACCAACTCGGGCGAGTACGTGCACGCGGCGCCCTGGAACTCGCGCATCGGCCAGGTGTCGACCTCGAACGGCTGCACCAACCTCAGCGTCGCCGACGCCCAGTGGTTCTACAACCTCGCCCAGGTCGGCGACCCGATCGTCTACGCGAACACCAACGGTTCGCAGATGCCCTCGTGGGACGGCTTCGGGGACTGGAACGTGCCGTGGGCGCAGTGGCAGGAGGGCGGCGAGGTCTCGAGCTGACGCAGTTCAGGACATCGTCGAGCCAGCTCACAGATCCGCCCCGGGCGAGCGACCGACCGCGCCGCCCGCCTGACAGGATTGACCCGTGATCTATCTCTGGATCGCCGTCGCGGTCCTCGTCGTGGCCGCCCTCGCGATCACCGCATTCGTCGTCACCCGGCTTCCGGGCCGTCGTCGCCGGCTACCGAGCGCGCCGGCCCGGCCGGATGTGCTGGCGCCGCCGATCGATACCGGCGCGGCCCCGCCCGATGATGTCTCCGGTCCGGCCGGGTCACTCGTGCTGGAGCCGCCGGCCGTCGCACCGAGCCCGGCGCCGCCGGTCGAGACCGCGCCCACCCTTGAGACACCCGAGCCGACTGCCGGCCGTCTCCAACGGCTACGCGCGCGACTGGCCCGCTCGCAGTCGAGTCTGGGCCGTGGACTGCTCACCGTGCTCTCGCGTGAACGCCTGGACGACGACGCCTGGGACGAGGTCGAGGAAGCCTTGATCACGGCCGACGTGGGTGTCGCCGCGACCGGCGAGATCGTCGAACGACTCAAGACCCGCACGCGCGTGGCCGGCACCCGCTCGGCCGGCGAGCTGCGGGCGCTCTTGGCCGACGAGCTCGTCACCGCTTTGCAGCCCGATCTCGACCGCACGCTGCGCACGACCTCAGGTACGGAACGACCGGCCGTGCTCATGGTGGTCGGGGTCAACGGCACCGGTAAGACCACGACCTGCGGCAAGCTCGCCCGTGTACTCGTCGCCGACGGTCGTACCGTCCTGTTGGGCGCGGCCGACACCTTCCGTGCCGCGGCGGCGGATCAATTGCAGACCTGGGGAGCACGTGTCGGCGCCGACACCGTGCGGGGGCCCGAGGGCGGCGATCCGGCCAGTGTCGCCTTCGACGCGGTCAAGCAGGGCGCCGAGCGGCACGTCGACGCCGTCCTCGTCGACACCGCCGGACGACTGCACACCAAGGTCGGGCTGATGGACGAGCTCGGCAAGGTCAAGCGCGTCGTCGAACGCCAGGGCCCGGTCGACGAGACGCTGCTCGTCCTGGATGCCACCACCGGCCAGAACGGGCTGATCCAGGCCCGGGTGTTCACCGAAGTCGTCGACGTCACCGGCATCGTGCTGACCAAGCTCGACGGCACCGCGAAGGGCGGCATCGTCATCAGCGTGCAGCGCGAGCTGGGCGTGCCGGTCAAGCTGATCGGACTGGGGGAGGGCCCGGACGACCTGGCCCCGTTCGACCCCGAGCAGTTCGTGGACGCGCTGCTCGGCGACACGGCCTGACGCGCTCCGCCTCGCCGGCACCGGCGGACAGACCCGGCACACACTCGGCTCAGGCGGACAGGCCGCCGGTCCGACCGCGCGGGCCTGATCCTGGGTAGCGTCGTGCGGCATGAAGGCCCTCTTCAAGCCGGCAGCGTCGCCGGGATTCGAGTTCGTCACGCGCCCGGAGCCGGTGCCCGGACCGGGAGACGTCAAGATCCGGGTGCTGCGGACCGGGATCTGCGGCACCGACCTGCACATCCTGGCCTGGGACAGCTGGGCCGCGGGCGCGGTCGACGCACCTTTGATACCGGGACACGAGTTCTGCGGCGAGGTCGTCGCGGTGGGCGCGGACGTGCGCGACGTCGCGGTCGGCGACTTCGTCTCTGGCGAAGGGCACATCGTGTGCAACACCTGCCGCAACTGCCGCGCCGGTCGCCGCCACCTCTGCATCCGCACCTCGAGCCTCGGGGTCAATCGGGACGGTGCGTTCGCCGAGTTCGTCGTTATCCCCGAGAGCAACGTCTGGGTGCACCATCAGCTCCAGATCGCCGACGGGGATGCACGGGACGTCGCCGCCATCTTCGATCCGTTCGGCAACGCGGTGCACACGGCGCTGTCGTTCCCGGTGGTCGGCGAGGACGTCTTGATCACCGGCGCGGGCCCGATCGGGTTGATGGCGGCGGCAATCTGTCGTCACGTCGGAGCGCGGTTCATCGTGATCACGGACGTGAGTGCCCCGCGGTTGGAGCTCGCGCGCCGGATGGGCGTAAACCTCGCCGTGGACATCACTCGCGAGGACATCGCCGTCGCCCAGCGACGCCTGGGCATGGTCGAGGGGTTCGACGTGGCCCTGGAGATGAGTGGGCATCCCTCGGCGTTGCCCGACATCGTCGCGAACCTCAACCATGGCGGCCGGGTGGCGATGCTCGGTCTGCCCAGTCAGCCGATCAGCCTCGACTGGGCGAAGGTGGTCTCGCACATGATCACCATCAAGGGCATCTACGGACGTGAGATGTACGAGTCGTGGTACGCGATGAGCGCCATGTTGCGCTCCGGTCTTTCGATCTCGGCGGTGGTCACCGACCGGCTGCCCGCACGCGAGTGGGCCGATGCGTTCGAGCTCGCCCGCACGGGTGCGCACGGCAAGGTCGTGCTGGACTGGACCGAACTCTAGGGCCGGTGAAGCTCAGCGCGGCGCCGGTGTGCGGTCGCCGCCCCGTCGAGGAGGATCGATGTACGCAAGTGTGCAGACGCAACTGCGGCAGACGCTGGACGAGATCCGTTCCGCCGGCCTCTACAAACAGGAACGGCTGCTCGCCTCACCCCAGTCGGCGCACATCCGGGCCGAAGGCAGTGGGGATGTGCTGAACTTCTGCGCCAACAACTACCTGGGCCTGGCCGATCATCCCGACGTCGTCGCCGCGGCCAAGCAGGCCTTGGACGACTGGGGCTTCGGCATGGCCAGCGTGCGGTTCATCTGCGGTACTCAGACCCAGCACACGGTGCTCGAGCAGCGCCTGTCGCGCCTGCTCGGTACGGAGGCGACGATCTTGTTCTCCTCGTGCTTCGACGCCAACGGTGGGGTGTTCGAGGTGCTGCTGGACGAGCGTGACGTCGTGATCAGCGACGAACTCAATCACGCCTCGATCATCGATGGCATCCGGTTGTGCAAGGCGCAGCGACGGCGCTACCGCAATCGCGACCTCGATGATCTTCGCGCGCAACTGGAGGCGTCGACCGATGCCCGTCGCCGCATGATCGTCACCGACGGCGTCTTCTCGATGGACGGCTACCTCGCCCCGCTGGACGAGATCTGCGCGCTCGCCGACGAATTCGACGCGCTCGTGCTCGTCGACGACTCGCACGCCGTCGGTTTCGTGGGAGCGACCGGCGGCGGCACGCCTGAGCACTTCGGCGTGCGGGAGCGCGTCGACATCGTGACAGGCACGCTCGGAAAGGCATTGGGTGGCGCGTCCGGCGGGTACGTCAGCGCTCGCGCGGAGATCGTCGAGCTGCTGCGTCAGCGCGCTCGGCCGTACCTGTTCTCCAACGCGGTGGCGCCGTCGGTGGTGGCCGGCTCCCTGGCCGCGCTCGACATCGTCGCCGGAAGTGACGCCGCGCGGGCTGCCCTGCGGGAGAACACGGCGCTTTTCCGCTCGCGCATGGCCGCCGAGGGCTTCGACGTGCTGCGCGGCGAACACCCGATCTGCCCGGTGATGTTCGGCGACGCCCGGCGGGCTGCGTCGATCGCCGATCGCATGCTTGCCGACGGCATCTACGTGATCGCCTTCTCGTTTCCGGTCGTGCCCCGCGACCGGGCCCGGATCCGGGTTCAGCTCTCGGCCGCCCACTCAGCTGAGGACGTCGAACGCTGCGTCGCCGCATTCGTCTCGGCGCGCGCGGCCGAAGCCGCCTGAAGCGGCCGAGCTGAGCGACCCCGACCGGGCCGATTCGCGCTTTGTAGCGAGTATGTGACGCAAAGACTCTGAGAGTCTCGCCACACGCCTGTTCACGTGCCCGAAACACGGCGCAACAGCCGGCGTAACACCGTGGCCAAAAAATCTTGCGGAACGCGCACGCTCGGCGCGCCAGTCCTGACCAAGGGGGAGCCCCTCGTGTCACACCTGCTCATAGCGCAGCAGCTTCTGTCTGCCGCGTGTCCCGATCCCAGCACGTTGCCGAAGTATGTGCCCTTCGGCCAGGCCCTGGTCGACGGCAGCGGCAAGGCTTGCGCCAGCCCGGCCGGCACCGCGTTGAACTCCGGTGACAACGCCTGGATGCTCGCGTCGGCCGCGCTGGTGCTGCTGATGACACCGGCGCTGGCGTTCTTCTACGGCGGCATGGTGCGGGCCAAGAACGTGCTCGGCATGCTGATGCAGAACTTCGGCGCCATCGCGATCGTCAGTGTGACCTGGATTTTGGTCGGGTTCACCTGGGCGTTCGGCGGTACCGGTGCCTTCTGGGGCGACAACCACTTCATTTTCATGCGGCATATAAACGACATCGTGCCGGCACTCGGATCGGCTCAAACGATCCCGACGATGACGTTCGTGGCCTTCCAGCTCACCTTCGCGATCATTACGCCGGCGCTGATCACCGGTTCGACCGCCGATCGCTGGAAGTTCGGCGCCTTCGCCGCGTTCGTGACCATCTGGTCGATCGTGGTGTACGCGCCGGTGGCGCACTGGGTGTTCGACGGCTTCGGCTGGCTGAATCGCTCGCTGATAACGAGCTCAGGCGGCCACTTCTTCGCCGAGGACTTCGCCGGTGGAACCGTCGTGCACATCAACGCCGGCGCCGCGGGTCTGGCCATGGCGATCGTGCTGGGCAGGCGCAAGGGCTGGCCGAGAGAGGCCATGCGCGGTCACAACATCCCGTTCGTGCTGCTCGGTGCCGGGCTGCTGTGGTTCGGTTGGTTCGGATTCAACGCCGGTTCCGCGCTCACCTCGAGCAACCTGGCCGCGTACGCGTGGGTCAACACCAACACCGCGACAGCCACGGCACTGCTGGGCTGGATCATCGTGGAGAAGCTGCGCTACGGAAAATCCACTGCGCTGGGCGCCGCGTCCGGCGCCGTCACGGGTCTGGTCGCCATCACGCCGTGCGCCGGGTGGGTCAGCCCGGTCGGGTCGATTTTCATCGGCTTCATCGCCGGGGCGATCTGCGCCTGCGCGATCAGCCTGAAGAACAAGTTCGGCTTCGATGACTCGCTCGACGTCGTCGGCGTGCACTTCGTCGGTGGCTGGGTCGGCACGCTGTGCGTGGGCTTCTTCAGCACCACCGGCACGAACTCGTTCGGCAACAACGGAATTCTCTACGGCGGCAGGGGAAAGTACGGCGGCTGGAACCTGCTGTGGCACCAGGCCGCCGCGGCCGGGGCGGTCACCGTGTACTCCTTCGTGGCCACCGCGATCATCGCCCTGCTCGTCGGCCTGTTCATCAAGAACCGGGTCAGCGAGGAGGACGAGCAGACCGGTCTCGACCTGGCCATCCACGGCGAGACCGCCTACGAGTTCGGTCCCGTGGGTGGAGCGAGTAATTTCCATCCCGTCGCGACGTCGGCGAAGGAGAGTGTGGGCGCATGAAGCTCGTCACGGCGATCATCAAGCCGTTCAAGCTCGATGACGTGAAGGCCGGACTGGAAGTGCTCGGGGTCCAGGGCCTGACGGTGAGCGAGGTGCAGGGATTCGGCCGGCAGCGCGGCCACACCGAGGTGTACCGCGGCGCCGAGTACACCGTGGACCTCGTGCCCAAGGTACGGGTGGAGGTCTTGGTCGACGACCTCGATGCGGCCAAGGTCGTGGATGCCATCGTCGAAGCCGCACGCACCAGCAAGATCGGCGACGGCAAGGTCTGGGTCACGAACGTCGAGTCCTTGATTCGCGTCCGGACCGGCGAGCGTGACAGCGACGCGATCTGAACGAACGACACTCGACGAGGTCCGGTCCGGCGTACTGCGCCGGGCCGGACTCGTCGGTGTCGAGCTACGGGAGGAACTCAGCCACGCCTACGATCAGTGGCTGGTGCGATTGTTCGACGAGGTCGCCGGCGATCGCGGCGACCTCGCGCTCGTCGCGGTGGGCGGCCTCGGTCGTCGGGAGCCTGCGCCCTACTCCGACCTCGACCTGGTCCTGCTCTCGTCGGGCCGCGGGGGCGAGGTACGGGCGGTGGCCGACGCGCTCTGGTACCCCATCTGGGACGGTGGCATCGGCCTGGACCACTCCGTCCGCACGCCCGACGAGGCCCTGGCGGTCGCCAAGACCGATCTGAAAGCCATGCTGGGGCTACTCGACATGCGTCACCTGGCCGGGGACGCCGGCCTGTCGGCGAGCGTGCGCGATCGGGTGTTGGCCTCGTGGCGCTCGAGCGCACCCAAGCGGGTCGATGAGTTCCGCGACATCGCCGAGACCCGGTGGGCGATGGCCGGTGAGGCCGCGTTTTTGATCGAACCGAACCTCAAGGACTCCCGAGGTGGCCTGCGGGATGCCCAGACGCTGTGGGCGCTGGCCATCGCACAGCTGGTCGACCTGCCGCTGCCGGTGCGTGCAGCCAAGACCGCGCTGCTCGACCTGCGCGGCAATCTGCAGCGTCTGACTCAGCGCAACGACGACACCCTGCGTCAACAGGAACACGGCCCCTTGGCGGAGCGCCTGGGGCTCGGTGACGGCGACGAGGTGCTGCGAATCGTCAACGGGGCGGCGCGCACCATCGCACTGGCTCTCGACTCGGCCTGGCGCCGAGTCGCCGCGGCCCGGCCGAAGCCGCGAGGCGTGCTGCCCCGGCTGCTGAACCCCTTCGGCTCGTCGGCCCCGCCTGCCCGGCTCGGCGTCGCCAAGGACGTCGTGGTGCAGGCCGGGGAGATCGCGCTGGCTCGGGACGCCGATCCGTGGGCGGACCCGCTGCTCGTACTTCGGGCGGCACGCGCGGCGGCCGAACAGCAGCTGCCGCTGGCGCCCTTCACGCTCGACCGGCTGGCCAGCGAATCCGGTCCGATGCCCGTTCCGTGGCCACCGGCCGCGCTCGACGAGTTCGTCACCCTGCTCGGCACCGGTGCCGCCTCGGTGCCGGTGATGGAGAGCCTGGACCAGGCCGGACTGTTGCACCGGCTGATCCCGGAGTGGGTCGCGGTGCGCTTCCGGATCCAGCACAACCCCGTGCACCGTTACACCGTCGACCGGCACCTGTTCGAAACCGCGGCTCGGGCGGCGGAGCTCATCCGGCAGGTCAACCGGCCCGAGCTGCTCCTACTGGGTGCTCTGCTGCACGACATCGGCAAGGGATTCCCGGAGGACGGTGACCATTCGGAGGTCGGCGCCCAGGTTGCGGAACCGATCGTGTCCCGGATGGGCCTGAGCGACGGCGACGTCGCCACGGTTACCGCGCTCGTCCTTCACCACCTGCTGCTGCCCGACACGGCGACGCGTCGAGACCTCGACGACCCGATGACCGTGCACACGGTCGCCGAGGCCGTCTCCGGCTCGGTCGACCTGCTCGACCTGCTGCACGCGCTGACCATCGCCGACGCGCAGGCGACCGGACCCGCCGTCTGGAGCGACTGGAAGGCCGGGCTCGTCGCCGACCTCGTTCGACGGACTCGCTCCCTGCTGGCCGGCGGCCGCCCGTCAGCCGTGCCCCCGCTGGACGAGCGTCGGCGCCGCCTCGCCGAGGCGGGTGCCCTGGCCGTCGAGGTCGACGGTGACGAGGTTTTGATCGCAGCCCCCGACGGCATGGGCGTGCTCTCGCGCGCGGCCGGCGTGCTCGCCCTCCATTCGCTCGACGTCCGGGCCGCCAAGATCGGCACGCATGCCGGTATGGCGGTGAACTCGTTCGTCGTCGAACCCCGCTTCGGCCGGCTCCCCGAGCCCGAGATCGTCCGGCGAGATCTGGCCCAGGCCATCGCCGGGGGATTGCCGCTGGCCGACCGGCTGGAGGTTAAGGAGCGGGCCTACGCCCGCGACGCCCCGACCGAGCGCCGCCCGCCCTCGGTGCACTGGTTCGACGGCGTTGCGACCGACGCGACCGTGCTGGAGCTTCGCGCCGACGACGCCATCGGCCTGCTGTTCCGCGTGACGGCGGCCTTGGAACGGCTAGGCGTCAACATCCGCGCCGCCCGGGTGTCCTCGCTGGGCGGGGCCGTCGTGGACGCGTTCTACGTCACCACCGCCGACGGTCGGCCGGTGCCCGAGGAGCAGCGGGCCGGGATCGAACGGACGCTTGTCACGATCTAAGGCCTCGGGCGGCCGCCGACAGCGAGTCGGCTTGAGGTCCGTCACAGCAAATCCGTACGGGCCGAGTCGGCCGTTCGGTAGGCTGAGCGACGCCTCCCGGGCCGACGCCGTCCCGATCTGACGACTCTTATCCGATCAGCGCAACGGAGCGATATCGGCCCGAACCGAGGGGAATGAGATGTTTTCAACAGTGCCGCCTGCGCTCGGCCTGTACGACCCCCGTTTCGAGTCCGACTCCTGTGGCGTCGCGTTCGTCGCTGACATCAAAGGGCGCCCCAGCCACTCGATCGTGCGTCACGCCCTGACGGCGCTGCACAACCTGGACCACCGCGGTGCGGCCGGCGCCGAGCCGTCCTCGGGCGACGGGGCGGGCATCACCACGCAAGTGCCGGATCAGTTCCTGCGGGCCGTGCTCGACTTCGACTTGCCGCCGGCGGGGTCGTATGCCGTCGGCCTGGTTTTCCTGCCCGCCGAGGCGAGCGCGGCCGCGGTCGCGGTCGACCTGTTCGAACAGGTCGCGGCCGAAGAGGGTGTTCACGTGCTGGGCTGGCGCGAGGTGCCCGTCGATCCGACCGGCATCGGCCCGACCGCGCTCAGCGTGATGCCGAGCTTCCGGCAGGTGTTCCTGGCCGGGCCCTCGGGACAGAGCGGAATCGATCTCGACCGGTTGGCTTTCTGCGTGCGGAAAGTCACCGAGCATCGGGCCCGCGAGCGCGGCATCGAGATCTACCTGGCCTCGCTGTCGTCGCGGACCATCGTCTACAAGGGCATGCTGACCACCGACCAGCTCGGCACCTTCTTCCGCGACCTGCACGACCGCCGCTACGAAACGGCGATCGGCCTGGTGCACAGCCGGTTCTCGACCAACACCTTCCCGTCGTGGCCGCTGGCTCACCCGTACCGCTATATCGCGCACAACGGCGAGATCAACACGATCAAGGGCAACCGCAACTGGATGCGCACGCGCGAGGCGCTGCTGGCCAGCGACCTCATCCCGGGCGACATCAAACGGCTGTTTCCGATCTGCACGCCCGGCGTCTCGGACTCGGCGTCGTTCGACGAGGTGCTGGAGCTGCTCTACCTGGCCGGCCGCAGCCTGCCGCACGCCGTGCTCATGATGGTTCCTGAGGCCTGGGAGAACGCCGTCGCGCAACCGCCCGGCAGCGAGCCCGAGCCGGGCTTCATGGATCAGCGGTGGCGGGAGTTCTACCAGTTCCACGCCTCGCTGATGGAGCCCTGGGACGGGCCGGCGTGCGTCAACTTCACCGACGGCACGGTGATCGGCGCGGTGCTCGATCGCAACGGCCTGCGACCGGGCCGCTGGTGGCAGACCTCCGACGGGCTGGTGGTGCTCGGCAGTGAGGCCGGCGTCCTCGACCTCGACCCGGCCACGATCGTGGCCAAGGGCCGGTTGCAACCAGGTCGGATGTTCCTCGTCGACACCTCACGCGGCCAGATCGTGAGCAATCGGCAGATCAAGGACGAGCTCGCGGCCGAACAGCCGTACGGGGAATGGGTGCACGCGGGACTGCTGCATCTGGACGACCTGCCCGAACGCGAACACGTCGTGTTCCCGCACGAGTCGGTCAGCCGGCGGCAGCAGATCTTCGGCTACACCGAGGAGGAGCTACGGCTGCTGCTCACCCCGATGGCGACCCAGGCCACCGAGCCGATCGGATCGATGGGCTCCGACACGCCGCTGGCCGCGCTGTCCAAGCGACCGCGTCTGCTGTTCGACTACTTCACCGAGTTGTTCGCCCAGGTGACCAACCCGCCGTTGGACGCCATCCGCGGACAGATGGTGCCCTGGCTCGCGGGCGCGATCGG